>JAYVHZ010000341.1:0-3959 GCA_043770645.1 Undibacterium sp.
TGGGTGCCAGGCGCGTTCACCATCATTAGACGTGAAGCCGTCGATTCCAATCAACTATGTGACGAGCGCTTTTTCCTCTACTATGAAGAGGTAGATCTATGCAAACGTGTCACCCATGCGGGATACGAGATTTGGTATTTACCTTCCATTCGTGTCGTACATTTAGGTGGAGAATCTTCTAAAACAGTGGTCACGGAACAATTCTCCAAAGCCGGTTCGCAATTGACTTTGTGGCGCATGCGTAGTGAACTTTTGTATTACAGAAAACATCATGGCGCCTTCACCACATGGCTCTGCGCGCATCTTGAAATGATGTGGAATCAGCTGAGATTATTACGCCGACGCTACAAGAAAGATGGTGGTCAACCCCATGAATTTCTGAGCAATATTCAATTGATGAAAAGAGCATGGGTCGATACAAAAGGCGGCAGTTCAAGTCCCCAACGTCCTTGGTAACTAATAGCAATCGGTGAACATCATGTTTAATCAACTACGCGAAGATTGGAAAACCTATGAACGTGACCCATGGCGCCAAGGTATGTGGGTCATGGTGGTGTATCGTTTCGGTAATTGGCGTTATCAAATCCGTTTTAGTCTCCTGAGAAAACTGCTGTCTTTTCTCTACAAAATGGGAAAAATATCTGTACAAATTCTGACCGGTATCGATTTGCCCTGCGAAACAAAAATTGGGCGCAGACTCAAATTCGAACATTTTGGCGGTATCATCATCAGCGGCGATACTGTCATTGGTGATGATGTCATCGTTCGAAATGGCGTGACCATAGGACTAAAAAAGACAAATCATCCTGGTGCACCGATGATTGGGAATGGCGTCGATATAGGTGCAGGTGCAAAAATACTAGGAAAAATTCGTATCGGGGATGGCGCGATCATCGGTGCGAATGCGGTTGTACTCACTGATGTACCGGCCGGCGCTTTGGCAGTCGGCGTCCCCGCACGTATCATCCAAACGCGCGCGAGCTCAGCGACAAGCATTCAAGCCCGAAGAACGAAAAAGGGAATTCGACATGTGGCGTAAATTATTACAACAATGCTATTTTGGAAACGATGACGATGCGAATCAGAAATCAAAAGACATCGCTTACGGAGAGGATGGCATTTTTTCGCTTAACGCCAAACAAATTCTTCAACTACTGGAAAAACTGAAAGAACAAACCAGCCCTGTCGCGATTCTGTTTAAAGGAGCACAAAGCGCACAAACATCGCAAATTTTACATATTGATCACAGCGCATCGCAGATCTATCTGCATGACAGTCAACCCAACCTCCGAAAAGAACCATTAACGACTCTGAATCTAACCATACCCTACAAGAGCACTGCTATCATCTTGTCATCGACTATCGACCAGCAGACTTATTGGAACGATGTTCTCTGTTATGTGATCAAAATTCCCGCTTTTATTCTATCGACAGAAATGCGTGAATACGCGCGCGTTCGGGTACATCCTCACCATCATTGCTGTGCGACGATCAAATTGTCCAGCACAAACATCTTGCGAGTACCAATACAAGACATCTGTGAGCGAGGCATACGGGTAAAAACGACGTCAAAAGATTGGAGCATGGTCGACACGACTGTATCGAGTCTAGAAGCCATTATAGAGTTGACTCATGAGTCACCGATTGAGGTTATCTTAAAGCAGCGCGACGTCACAATTCATCCACACAGCATTGAGCTTGGTTTTGAAATTATCTCGCTCAGCGAAAAATCGGCGCAGAGTCTTCGACGGTTTATGATGAAAGCGGACGCATCGAATTTGATTTCCAGCGGCGAACTTCATGTTAGCCTAGAAAAAAATTGAAAATTTTATCGCTTTAGGAATCGACCAGCTACAAATGATGAAATTGGATTTACGCCGGTAGTTTGAAGACTTCCATTCGATATCCATAACCATAGATTGAAATGATTTCCCAGCCATTTTCCGGTTCAATTTGTAGCTTGCGTCGCAAGCGACTCACATGCGTATCTACCGTTCGCGTATCGATCTCCGCCTGCAAACCCCAAATCGCTTCGAGTAAATGTACCCGTGACAACAACTTCCCCGGATGTTGAAACATATACGACGCTAACTCGTATTCTTTTTGCGTAAGTTCAATACTTTTCCCTTTAAATAGAATTTCGCGATTTTGTTGATCAATGTCATAAGCACCCAATCGTAAAACTACCAAAGCCGGTGATTTGCTGCGACGAACCCATCCATCAATACGTGCGAGCAGTTCAAAATAATTTGGTGGCTTTATCACATAATCGTCAGCGCCAAGGCGTAAGGCGTTGACGATGTTAGATTCACTATCATCACCCGTGACAAAAATGACAGGAATATCCCATCCACAATTTTCCCGCACCCATTTTAGTGCGGTCTCACCATTCCCATCGGGTAACTCACGGTCAACCAATAACAAATCAAATTTCTCATGCGAGAGTGCCGTCAAAAATTCCTTAATCGAGGTATAGGCTAGAAATTGATGTTGAGCCGTAGACAACCAAAGTTTATACAGTTCGATCTGGGTTAAATCGTCCTCCAGAATTCCTATACGCATGCAAAGACTCCTCAATATGCCAATTTTCCAAAATTGTTTTTCGACCATGTCACTCAATATTAGCGCGTTGCGGTCTGAAATAAAACACTTCTGTTGCCACCCTAGTTAATTTGTTTTCTTAAGTTACATCGAGATTCCTGAACACATCGCCGCTAAATTTCACAATAACGTAACAATCACGAGACTATTTTGCGTTTTGTCCAATTCATAATCGACCCCATCGAGAATGAAAAGGAACAATGATGAAAATTTTACTCACAGGCGGAGCCGGCTATATCGGATCGCACACATGCGTCGCGCTACTGTTGGCGGGACACGACGTGACGATTTTGGACAACTTCGCGACTAGCAACATACAAGTCCTGAGCCGAATTCAATCAATCACTAGCATCAGGCCCGATTTAGTCCTTGGTGATGTCGGTGACGCCACCCTCTTACATGAACTCTTTAGTGTGCACAAATTTGATGCGATTTTCCACTTTGCAGGAAAAAAATCGGTCGCTGATTCAGTCAGTGAGCCCATCGAGTACTACCGCTGCAACCTCAGTGGCACGCTTAACCTCATCAATGCCATGCGAGGGTTCGGTATGCGGACCTTGGTTTTTAGCTCCTCCGCAACGATCTATGGCGCACCAGAGACCTTGCCAATTAACGAGGATGTTCGATTTCAACCGGCGAGTCCTTACGGACACAGCAAGGCATTCGTAGAACAAATCTTGGCAGATGTGTGTCAATCCGATCCAACTTGGCGCATTGCATCCCTGCGCTACTTCAATCCTGTTGGCGCGCATGAGAGTGGCCAATTAGGAGAAGATCCAACGGCACCACCGAATAATTTATTACCGTACATATCCGAAGTTGCAGAAGGTCTGCGACCATTTCTGAATATTTTTGGGAATGACTATCCCACTTGCGATGGCACTGGTGTTCGTGATTACATCCACATCATGGATCTCGTTTCTGGTCACATTCGTGCCCTGCATCATATTGAGAAAAATCAGGGTTTGTTACGTGTCAACCTTGGAACTGGTCAGGGAGTGAGCGTGCTAAGCATGTTGCGAACATTTGAGAGAGTCAATCATTTACGCATCCCCTATCAATTCGCACCTCGACGATTTGGCGACATCGCTAGTTATTGGGCAGATGCGACGAAAGCAAATGACATTCTCAATTGGCGAGCAACACGCAACTTAGAGGATATGTGCAGGGATACTTGGCGCTGGCGTTTGCAATATCGTCAATCAGCCCAATAGTCGCTCGAGGCAACTGGTAATACAAGAAATCCAGAACAGACAACGCAAATTAATTTAGACGACAAAAGCATGACTGTTACCGTTCTTGAATGACCGTTTACATGAGAAACCATCAAGGACATGAGGCAATAGGATAAGCGCCGC
>JAYVHZ010000342.1:0-5229 GCA_043770645.1 Undibacterium sp.
CCAAACTGAACCTAAAAAACCATGGTGGTTAGGATATTGAGATTTTTAAGAAAGTCGAAAGATGTTTAACATAACATTCGAATATGACTCGCGAATTCGGGCTTTCTCGAAATTTACTGATTGCTGCGCGCGCCTTTCAACTCAGCGATAATAATTACTCACAAGATCCGATCACGCCGATTCAAAGTATGGACGTCAATTGAGGAAACAGTTGCCGCATCAAGCGGCGCGAAGTTTCAATACACAGGGCTTTATACGTCATGCTATGTCGTTCTAGGCAATGCCAAGAAAGGATAGCCAACATCATACTAATGCCACCCGACATCCAGATCATATTCCAGACCGAAATCTGTGGAAAAAATGCGGCGACAGTTTGTTGAACAGGGAATGCATAGATGTAAAGTCCGTAAGAATAGTCGCCAAGACGATTGTAGTGTCGCCCTATCCCCGCCGGAACAAACACCACATATAGGACCAAATAAGGCAAGCTAAGACTGTAGATGAGAAAGAAGAAACTGCTGAAAAAATTAGTCGATAAGACTAAAAAAACTAAAGCGGCGTAAAAAAATAGGGGCCGTAAAACAATTTTATCGCGCATCACAAAAGCACTCGCACCAGCAAAAAACATGAACAATAAGCCGTGTAAATAGCTACCGGACTGACTTGCGAATCCACGTGGTAAATGATTGATTGTCGACATCGCGAAAAATAGCAAAATGAAATAAGCAAAATAAGTTACACGCAGACTCTTTAGCACCCGTAACAGACACCAAACAACAAAGAGAATGAGGTACATCCCCAATTCAAAGGGTAAGCTCCAAAGCGCGCCATTCACGGAAAGAGGATACGGCGTATTGTCGAATACGCCGGGTAATTGATAAGCGACGCCATGTAACAAACTGGCATTTTTCAAAAAATAGAGGAAAGTCGTTGGTTTGGAAAAGTATTCCGTAAGCGTTAATGCTGTCATTACTGGCCCCAATACCAAGACCGTGAGAAGGGTCATCATCACCAAGGCGGGATAGATACGCAGCACACGAGACCAAAAAAATTCCAAGGCATCTTGTCTCATCAATAGACTACGCGTGACTAAAAAGCCGCTCGCAACAAAAAAGATGTCCACACCGACACTTCCCAGACTAGTGCCTAGCTCGGCACGTAAGGGCTCATCGCCATCAGGGCCCAATGCCAAAACAAAGCTGTGACTGATCAGCACGGCCAAGGCCGCCAGAATACGCAGCAGGTTAAAATTATTGTCACGGCCATCGACATAGTCGGTGATTTTCATAGCGTCCCCTTTATTCAGATAGTGGCTGTGCGAACGGCTCGACTCCTGAGACTTGTTTGTCGTTATCGACAAGATTCGTTGTTTCACTTCGATGGATCGTCTGGCCTATCTCACTTCATAATTCGGAATGGTCGATGTGAAGCAACTTGATCGCTCTTTTCTACGGCAGCAGAGCTAGAAGTATCGCGACATAAAATACTCTCGCCCCAACCCAAAATTAAAAATAACGCGGGCATCACTTGCTCTCCCAGATAGACAGTCACGATCGAGATAAAGACCGCAATCAAGATGCCGCAAAACGTAAAAGCGATAGAATTATCCCCAGGTGGTGTGCGCATGCCATGCAAAAATAAGCGCGCTATTTGCCAGATGAAAATGAAGACAAGTAGGAAGCAGGCAATCACACCATGCATCAAGGAGAGTAACAAAAAATAGTTGTCGATCGAGGCCATTCCTGGCACTTTCGGCCAAGTATTGCGACCCCAGCCAAGCCACGCATGGTCGAGCGCGATGTCGAGATAACGCTCAAATAATACTTTTCTATACACGGCAGATTCCTGCGACATGGTCATCACCGTGCCGGGCCGGATATCCAAATAAGACATGAAGGCTGAGTAAGCAATCGGGCCGATCACAAAGGCTAAAACGCCTAGTATGATCAATACCCGCTTGCGGTTTTTTGCTCTCCCAGCGAACACGGCGACTGCGCCAATTATGCCTCCCAATTGAGGACCTCTGGCGATGGTCATAATCGAGCCAACAATGAGTACGACACTAATCACACGTGATTTGCGCCAACCAAAGTAGGTGCCGTCTTTATCCCAGTGTCCATTCCATTCTAACCAGCGATGTAGGCGATACGCCATCACGATAATAATGCCGGCTAATAAGGCGTTCGAAAAAGGTCCGGCGATACGCGCGAATCCAAAGCGAAACGTCGTGTTCCAGTTTCCTTGACCGGGAAATAATTTGCCTATGATGCCAATGAACGGATTCCACCCTAAGCGAAACTCAAATACGCTCACCAAGACAATGCCAAATAAGAGCATCACAAACATCCGTGCGGTGGCGACGTGTAAGTTCTCAGTAGGAATGACTAGGCGCGCGACAAAATAAGGGGCGACAGCGGCCGCTAAGAAATTAAAGGTCAGGTTCTGCGCTTCTTTGTAACCCATCGCTTGATATTCGGAGACGGCCATGACCACCATCAATGCCAATACCAAGACATCAGTCAATCGAATTCGCATTTGCGCAAAGTGACGAAATAAAGCGAGAGGCAAAATCACCAAAATAATCGCTTGATTCGCGCTGATCTTTGGTATCCCGCCTGTTACGGTATGAAAGGTGTCGGGTATCAACAGCAAGATCGGTATGTAAATACAGACAAACAGCCAACCAGGAGACTTTTGCGTCGCCAGCAATAATGGAATCAAAGGCAGGAGAAAGATGATGGCTGGCATAGATTCAAGGAAGAGAAACCCAAGGTGGTCTCTCACATATAGAGAGGACTGGCACCATTCAAACACGTTGATGCACCGTTGCGTAGAGCGTAACCTTGAATTTCCAAAGAGTTTGCAATGGCGACACATTCATTCGCGTCAAATTTTTTCGGCAACATATCGTCTGAGGCCTGAGCCCATCATAGGGATTTTTTACAGCTACTCTCTGCACTAGCTCAGCGCAATACTCAGTTGCTAGTGAATTGCTAGTAAATTGCTAGTGATCTGCCGACAAGCTTGACGCAGAGTTTCCAAAGAGTTTGCAGGTTTGACACAATTGAGGCTCTCTTTGGGGATTAAATAGAGGCTATGAAAACGCCCAATACATCCCAAACCGAAACGACACCCTCTTGTACTGAGCGAGAATCACTCGTCTATATTTTGCACAGTGGACGATTGTTTGGCACAGAGAGAATGGCGATTGCCACGCTGGTACAACTACAAACGCAATTTAATTGCCTGTTGTTGGCACCGGACGGCGAGGCAATGACTTTTGCAAAAGACCAAGGACTCGCAGCACTAAGCTTTTCCGGTCACTTCCAACTAGTTAAACAATTATGGCGAGTCATCATCGGACAAGCGCAGGTCACGCTGATGTGCACCGGCCTTGGTCAATCACTAGTGGCGATCTTCCTGGCTGCTTTTGGTGGTGTCAAATTGCGGCACCTGCATATCGTCCACGGCGGCACCGACGATAGGTTAAGTTATGGCAGAAAAAAATATCTGCGTTTTTTTGCTGTTGACTTCGTTGCGGTCTCTGCGTTTGTCAAACAAAAGCTGATTGAATATGGCGTGCCAGAACAGCGTGTTTCAGTCATCGAAAACTTTTTGACTGAAACGAGTGATCAGCAACACCCAGCCTTTACGACTGGCATCGTCAATGCCATTGTCGTAGCGCGTTTAGACCCCATCAAACGGGTGGAGCTCTTATTAGATGCTTATGCACTAGATGCCTCACTCTTGAATTTTCCGGTGACCGTGTTCGGTACAGGATGGAATCAAGACAGCTTGCGCGATCGTGTTAAGAAAGAAAATTTGCCGATACTATTTTTTGGCTACTCCCACGCGATTCCAAGCGTACTTTGTACAGCTGATCTTTTGATTCATACCTGTCCCGAAGAGCCATTTGGTTTGGTGATTCTTGAAGCGATGGCTGCCGGAATACCCGTCTTAGTCCCTGATACCGGCGGCCCTAGCAGTTTCATCTGCGACAGCGTTAATGGCTTTGTCTACCGTGCCAACGATCCGTCTCATTTAGCGCAAAGAATCAAGGACATTCGTCAGTTACCTGCTGCCAAAATCCAGCAAATCGTGACCACCGCGAAGTCGCTGCTGGAAGATCGTTTTGCGCCATCTCAGCGAATTGCCGACTACCAAATCTTGCTCAAGGGAGGTCGTCTATGACAAGCAAACCAATCGTCTCTGTTGTTGTCATTGGCCGCAACGAAGGCGCTAGACTGAATCGCTGTTTAACCTCGATTCAAGAGAGTGATATGGCGGCCGGCTCACTCGAATTGATTTACGTTGATTCAGCGTCGACCGATGATAGTCTCTACCAAGCCAGCACCTTTGACGCACAGACAATCTTGATTTCCGATGGAAAACCCTGCGCAGCGCGAGGACGCAATGCTGGATGGCAAGCCGCCACAGCACCCTTCGTGTTATTTTTAGATGGTGACACAATACTTCATCCAGAATTCATCAAGACAGCCTTAGACACCATGCGGACTGAGTCAGGCGTGGCGGTCGTTTGGGGACACCGTAGAGAAATCGCTCCGGAGCAATCGATTTACGTCCGAGTCCTCGACCTCGATTGGATGTATCCCCCCGGCGATTCTGAATTTTGTGGTGGCGATGCTTTGTTCCGCCGTTCGGTGTTAGTGCGCACTGGCGGTTTTAATGACACACTCATCGCGGGCGAAGAGCCTGAACTATGCAATCGCTTGCGCGAACTCGGCTATAAGATCTCCCATATCGATGCAGCGATGACGCAACATGATCTAGCTATCACCAGCTTTCCACCGTATTGGAAAAGAGCGTTTCGCGCTGGCTATGCTTACGCCCAAATCGCCGAACAATGTCGCTACATGACACATCCATTATGGAGCAAGGAAGTCAAACACCATTTTGTGCGCGGTAGCCTTCTCGCCATTGCCCCTATTTTGTTGATTGCACTGAGCTTGACTGTGCCGATCGCTCTCGCATTTTTCGCCCTGCTCGCGATGTTCGTTCTGGCTCGCACCATGCATCAGTGCAAATGGAAATCACCGCATTTTTGGACGCGTTTTTCTTATGCCGTTCACTCCCACTTTCAGCATCTCCCTATTGTTCTCGGTCAAATCGATTTCTATCGCCATCAGTTTTTGGGGCGTGAGCGTGGCCTGATTGAATACAAACAGGAGCAAACCAAATGAAGTCTTTTCTCATCCAACTTTTGCTACC
>JAYVHZ010000343.1:0-1510 GCA_043770645.1 Undibacterium sp.
AAGGACTCGGGCACTTTGAATCCTAAAATACGTTGAAATTTATTTACCACGCCCGTCATGCCAGTACCGTCATTGATCAAGACATCGTTGTCGTCGGCATTGACATGCTTTTTGATGATGTGTTTCGCTTCGTGGTAGGCCAAGGTCATGGCAGTGCCGGAGATGGTTGTTTCCGTATGGGTGTTGGCGACAAATGGGCCAAACACGTTCATCAACTTTTCTTCAATAGGGCGATATAAGCGACCGCTCGCGGTCCAATCGGTATAAATAATCTTCTTTGTGCCGTAGGGAGACTCAAAATGTTGATTGATACCGATGATCTGTTCTCTGAATGCTGCGAAATGCTGTTCGAGTGCGCTGATCGGTGCGGGCGAAGATGAAGTTGCTGCGTTATCCATTGCAATATTTCTCTTGAGGAAGAAGCGAGGTAGAAAACCTCGATGTTAACATAAGCTTATGCCAAGAGGGAATTTACAAATTACGAGAAAGTCTATGGATATTTAGGAAAAATTGCTCAATTGCATACAAAAAATCCCTGCCTGGACAATTTTTGAAGAGTGTCCAAACAAGGATTTGATCTCGAAACTTGTTTTTTGAAAATACTAAAAGCGAGGTGCATTGACCTCAAATGCACGTACAAATATCAGTCGTTGTTGAGGTCTTCGATGACACTTTGATTGGTGCCGGCGGTAGCCAGAGTATAGCGATCGGCAAGCCACATGCCAACGCACATCATGGCAACAAATGCGGCACCTTTAGCGACGCCCATTCCTAATAAAACGATACTTGGGCCAGGGCAAATTCCGGCGATTCCCCAGCCAATTCCAAACATCAAACTACCCATTAATAAGCGTTTGTCGATGGCTGTTTTTGTTGGAAAACGCAAGGGTTCACCAGACCAAGATTTTGTCTTTTTCTTCATGAAGGTAAACGGCAAAACGGCGATGCCAATTGCGCCAGCCATGACCAATGCCAGTGACGGGTCCCAGACGCCAGTAAGGTCGAGAAACGCTAACACTTTTGCTGGATTTGCCATGCCAGCAATGATCAATCCTAGACCGAAAATGATTCCACTAATTGCTGCTAAAAATACGGTGATAAACATGTGCAGTGATCTCGTTTAAAGTAAGTGGCGAATCGCTGCAACAGTCGCGAAACCCGCGCCCATAAAGGCGATGGTGGCGATGATGGAACGTGGTGAAAGGCGTGAAATGCCACAAACGCCATGGCCGCTAGTACAGCCAGAACCGAGTCGAGTTCCGAATCCAACGATGAGCCCCGCGACCAAAATAGCTGGCCAACCGGTGTCGATGTCGATGGCGGGAAGTTCGCCAAAAAGTTGAAATAAAATGGGACTGATCGCAAGGCCAAGCACAAACGCTAGGCGCCATAACCATTCTGATTTTTTTGCGCCAATCAAGCCTATCATCACGCCAGCAAGTATGCCAGTGACGCCAGCGATTCTACCGATTCCAGCCATCAAAATGATAGACGCGAGACCGATCAATAG
>JAYVHZ010000344.1:0-5474 GCA_043770645.1 Undibacterium sp.
TTTGAAAGATACGATGAAAAATCCACAAAAAAATGCGCACACTTTGCGCCTTATTTTGGGCGATCAGCTCAATTCGAAGCATAGTTGGTTCGAACATCAGCAAGACGATGTGCTGTACGTGCTAATGGAAGTGCGGCAAGAGACTGATTACGTGCTGCATCATGCGCAAAAAATTATCGCGATATTCGCTGCGATGCGCGAGTTTGCTCGACGATTACAAGAAGCTGGACATCGTGTGCATTATCTGGCGATTGACGATCCAGATAACTTGGATTCCATTCCCGCGAATATAGAGAAATTAGCGGCGACTTTTGCGGCGAAGGAGTTTCAATATCAATCGCCCGATGAGTACCGTTTAGATCAGCAATTGCAAGCATTCGCACAAAGCATATCGCTCAGTTGTCACATGTTTGATAGTGAACATTTTTTCACTGGGAGAGACGAGGTTGGTTACATCTTCGACGGACGAAAGAAGTGGTTGATGGAACATTTTTATCGTCAAATGCGAGCGAAGCATAGCGTTTTAATGGACGAAAAAGAACCCGCGGGTGGTGCCTGGAATTTTGATCACGACAATCGCAAAGGCTGGCCCGGATTGCCTTGGGAGCCAGAAGATTTTCGACCGCGGCATGATCATAGTGTCTTGTGGGCGACGATACAGAATGCTGGTGTGAAAAGCTTCGGCATTCCAAATGCAGCCGAGTTTGCCTGGCCTTTACACAGAGATGAAGCACTGCAGCAATTGCAGGCTTTTATCCGATTGGCATTGCCACATTTTGGTGATTTTCAAGATGCCATGAGCAGTAAAGCTTGGCGCTTGTTTCATTCACTGCTGTCGTTTGCGTTGAACGTCAAGATGATCAGCCCACGCGAAGTTGTGGCGGCTGTTGAAGCAGCATGGGCACGTGGTGATGTGCCTATCGCTGCGGCCGAAGGCTATATTCGTCAGATTTTGGGTTGGCGTGAATATGTGCGCGGTGTGTATTGGCATTTCATGCCCGACTATGCGCAAGAAAATGTGTTCGATCATCAAACCGAATTGCCTGCATGGTTTTGGACCGGTAAAACCAAGATGCGATGTCTCGCGCATTCGGTAGGACAATCTTTAGAGCAAGCGCACGCACATCACATCCAGCGCTTGATGGTAATTGGGAATTTTTCGCTGCTTGCAGGCTTGCATCCACAGCGCGTCCATGAATGGTATCTCGGTGTTTACATCGATGCGTTTGAATGGGTGGAATTACCGAATACTTTGGGGATGAGCCAATACGCCGATGGTGGCGTGCTGGCGACGAAACCTTATGTGTCGAGTGCAGCCTACATTGACCGCATGAGTGATTATTGCAAGGGCTGTCACTACGATAAAAAACAACGTACGACTGAAAATGCTTGCCCGTTTAATGCTTTGTATTGGGATTTTTTTTCGCGTAACGAAAAACAGTTAGCAAACAACCCGCGCATCGGCATGGTGTATCCGCAATTGCGGAAGATGAGCACAGAGGCACGTCAGGAGTTGACTGAGCGGGCGATTTATTTGCGTAAGAATTTAGATGCATTGTGAGTGAAATATGAATCGATCAAATCAAGAACCGTCGTCAGAAGTTCATAAGCCAATGAAGCTGAATCCCAAAAAACTCTTGCTGACTAAATGGACAGCTGTAGAGGTAGTCGCCAAGCAAAAACATTTTTTAGTGAGTCGCGTATTGCAAGCTGAAGACTTGAGTTTGCCGATCACCGAGATTGAGATGGAAGCGGTTTATTCAGGCAGTAAGCAAATCATCTTGTGGCGGGAGTTGCAAGACAGTCGGCGTTGGAAACAAGGCTGGGTTTGATGCTTGAATTTTCGTAGGGCGGGTGCAACCCGCGCTGTCAAAACGTCGTGCAAGCTAGATCGACCAATTTGCGGCGCGGGTTGTACCCGCCCTACGAAGCTGCGTTCTTTTGGCAGGAATCCAGCGTCTTAGTTGACCAACGGACGCCGCTGGACTCCTGCCTGCGCAGGAGTGACAGTGACTCGCTTTACTGTATATAAATTTTTTTGTTGTTAGCTCTCCAGAAAAAGGTTCACATCATGCCATTGAATTCTTTCCCAGAAAATTTCCGAGCCTGTGTCATCGGTGCTAGCGGTGCGATTGGTGCTGCGTTTGTTCATGCGCTGCAAAACGATCCTCGTTGCGCACAGGTGATTGCTTTACACAGAAACTCTGTACCCGCAATCGACCTAAGTGATGAGGCAAGTATTGAAACAGCGGCTGCGGCAATCAAATCGCAAGGGCCATTTCAACTGATCATTCATGCTGCAGGCATTTTGCATCAACAAGAATTTATGCCTGAGAAAAAATTGGGTGACTTGAATATCGCGCAAATGCAGACAACCTTCATGGTCAATACTTTTGGCCCAGCAATCGTACTTCGACATTTTTCCAAATTGCTAGATAGACAGCGTGGTGTGTTTGCCTTGCTCTCCGCAAAAGTCGGTAGTATTGAAGATAACAGATTGGGCGGATGGTACAGTTATCGCGCATCGAAAGCGGCCTTGAATATGATGATCAAAACAGCCGCCATCGAGATCAAACGCACGCAGCCAAATGCGATTGTTTTTGCGATGCATCCTGGTACGGTCAATTCGGCGTTATCGCAACCATTTCGCGGCGCAGAGATAGGCAGGCCAGCGGAGCAAGCGGCGAATGAGATGTTGGAAGTGATTGATCGATTGCAGCTGGACGATCATGCGGGCTTTCTTAGCTACAAGGGAGAGATATTGCCTTGGTAATTGGGGCGCTCGGCAGTTAGAATGAGTTTGTTCCGATTCAATCAATTTAAATCAAGAAAGTGAGTTAGTGCATGGCAAAATTGAACATCTCTCTTTGGGCTAAACGAGGAATATCCCTAGCACTGATCCAGTTGCTATTAGCTTGTGCTGCAATTGATCCCAATCACATACTAACCCGTGGTATTGGTAATGATGCGCCGGCAGCGGGTGCTTCTCTCGATAGTGAGACCAAACAGCGTGCCTATGATTTTGTGTGGAATCGTGTGAATGATGCTTATGTCGATCCGAATCTGAATGGCGTTGATTGGAAAAAAGTTGGGGAGGAACATCAGCCCAGAATATTTAGTGCACCAAGCGATGAAGCGTTTTGGAAAAGCTTGGACAAGATGGTGAGTGAACTCGGTGACGCGCATACACGCGTGCTTTCGGCAAAACAGTATGCCTATGACAAAGAAAAACGCGCTTATACAATAGGCTTAGGTGTTGCTGATTTGCAGGGTGAAATGATGGTGACTGGTGTTGCGAAAGACTCACCAGCGGAGAAGGCGGGCATAGAAAAAGGTAATAAGCTGCTAAAAATTGATGGCATGGATGCCAATGATTGGTGGCGTTTGCAAATGAGTAAAGCACGTAAAAATTCATCCGAGCGTGCGCAAGCGAAGTCAGTCAAACGCGTACTCAATAGTGGAGATTTGGATGCCCCATCCGAGAGCATATCCTTACAAGTGGAACGCAATGATGGTACGTCATTCGATGTGACTTTGCAGCGTGCAGAATTGCCTCGTAATGATACTTTGAGTAGCAAAATCTTGGACGAACAAATTGGCTATATTCGCATGAGCAGTTTTGACGCCAGTTTGGGTAAACAGGTTGAAGTGAATTACGACAAGGTACGCTCGACTAAAGGTTTGATCATCGACTTACGTGGCAACGGTGGCGGTTCCTTGGGTCTTTCTATCGCAATGATGAACCAATTGGTGCAAGGCACCGTGCCAATTGGCAAGCGAATTACCCGTAGTGGAAAATCGCCCACTTTGTTTTTTGGAATGATCAGTACCGGTAAATTAGAGCTTGAATTGCGCGGTGTGAAGAATCCCTATTTGGGCCCAGTCGTGGTTTTGGTTGACGGCGACAGCGCCAGTGCAAGTGAATTTCTTGCCAGCAGTTTGCAAGGCATCGGTCGTGCTAAGGTCTTGGGTGAAACGAGCTGCGGCTGTTTACTCGGCTATATGGGCTATGCGAATGTGCCAGGCGGTGGCGCTTTGGCGTATAGTGAAATCGATTTTGTACCAGTCAACGGCAAACGCATCGAACGTGTAGGCGTGATTCCAGACCTGCAAGTGACATTGAGTAAAGCGGATTTGCGTGCCAATAAAGATGCTGGTGTCGAAGCTGCTGTGCAGACTTTAAAGACTATGCAGCAAGAGAGTGTAGTGAAGCTGGCGAGTGCGATTAGATAAAATTGTTAGAACTTTGTTTGACCAGCTTGCCTTCAAAACTCCCTTCTCCCGTAAGCGGGAGAAGGGGCGGGGATGAGGGGCGTTCAGCGAGCGTAAAGCCAGTAGGGAAATGAAAATCAGCTCAATTGCCTAGACAAAAACACGAACTTTTCTTTAAATATAACCAAATCAAACCAAATCAATCCTCAAAACTCGCCAGTGTTTGACGCTGGCGATTCACCACCAAGCGAGTCACGTCAGGCCGCGAATAATGTCCAGTGACATCAAAATTTTGGCGTTCACGTCGGACTTGATTTCGATCTAGTGTAGCGATCAATAAACATTCCTGATCAATCACAGGCTCGATAATCCAGCTACCATCCGGCGCAGCGATACAAGAACCGCCATTCGCTAACATATCAGGGCATCGCGCCAGAATTTTATCGAGATGTGGCGTATCCGCCGGAATATCTTGTTTGCGCATCAGACCCGATACCGCAATGCTAAAACTACGACCTTCTTTCGCAATGAAGCGTGTCAAGTCTTCGGTGTTACGCAGATTGCCAGGCCAAATTCCCACATGCAAATCTTCACCTTGCGCATACAAAGCAGCGCGCGACAAAGGCATCCAGTTTTCCCAGCAGTTCAAACCACCAACTGTAAAGCCATCCAAGGCATGCGTCCGCAATCCATGCCCATCACCTGCAGCCCAAGTCAGGCGCTCTTCATAAGTCGGCATCAGCTTACGATGCACGGAACCAATCACCCCATCCGCACCGACATACACACAAGAGCAATACACGCTATAACCAGTGCGATCTTTCGGACGCTCAAGGCAACCAAGCATGACAGCGATCTGGTGTGTTTTCGCAGCCTCGCAAATACTATCCAAATCACCCGCTTCAATATCCACACCTTGTTGTACATAAAAGGCATGCAAATCCTTTTGTACATTATCATTGAAACGTGCACCGTCGGTAAGGTCTAACCAGAATGGATAGCCAGGCAATAAGGTCTCACCAAAGCACACAAGTCGCGCATTTTTCTTTGCTGCTTGTTGTATGTAGTCGATGATCTTGGCGGTAGTAGCGACGCGGTTCAGCCAGACGGGGGCGATTTGGGCGAGGGCGACGGTAATGTGGTCTTGGTTTGGAGTTTGCATAAAGTAGTCTACGTGGTGGATTATTCGTTTTCTGCTTGCTAATTGGTGCGACTAATTGTTATAGCTAGTTTCGCATTGATGTCTTTGTCTTTTTTCTTGG
>JAYVHZ010000345.1:0-8252 GCA_043770645.1 Undibacterium sp.
CGTCCGCCGATGGCGATCCCCGCAGCCAGAGCAAAGAGGATAAGGATTCGAATAAAAATACGCATGGGTTTATATATTGAAACTAAGGTTTCACTTTGAAATTGCGAACAGAATTGAGGCTTTCGTTGAGCGCTGGCATTTCTATCGATAAATTATTGCTTTGAATCTGTTTCAATAATGCTTGAGCAGTTTGCGTTTGCTTGGAACGAACGTCAAAATACTTAGAGATCAAATCTTGAGCAGAAATCATATCGCTACGGAACGCACCCTCATTGCGAGATAATAGTGCTAAACGTGCATTGAGCAAACGCAGCTTTAAATTCTCTTTGGCAAAGTAGGCCTGAGAGGGAGATAGTAAAAGCGCGTCTGGTGAGTCCACATTACGAATCCGAATCAATTGTTTAAGCTCGGTCCACATCTCACTTGAAAAGCTCTGCCAACGATCTTGTAACTGCGTAGTAAACGAGTTCTCCGTCATGGCAACTCCTTTCTCTTCTTTCGCCTTGCTTACTCGTGGCAACACCCGAAGTGGTGCCTTGGGCGGCGTTGCAACGACTGGCGGCTTTTCATCTGACCATAGAGGGATATTGTCGACTTGAGCGATGACACTATCAAGGCGCAGCACCAAGCCTGTTAAGTCTAACTGAGGCAGAGCTTTGAGCATTTCGACATCTTTCGCGATGGCTCGGCGCACAGCGATAAACTGTGTTTTCTCGGATTTCGCTAAACGCGCATCGGAATTCTGTAATGCAATCAAAGCACCCTGTACATTTCCGGCCAATTGCAATTGCTGACTCGCCGTCGCCAACACTTGCTCAATTTCAGCTAAAGCCCACTCATCTCGGCTTTTTGATAAATCTTGATACAGCTGCTCTAATGCAAGTTGCTGTCCCTGTGCTTCGGATTGTTTCGCTTCCAACACACTCACTTTCGCTTGCATGTCCCGCGACGTCTCTTGCACGCTCTTGGCAATACCTTTTATCTCGCTATTGCTAATGTCAGCCGTTTGCAATCGTCTAGCTAACTCTTCACGTAGGACTGTCATCTGATTTTGCGTGCTATACCACTGGGCTGCTAGCAGCAGCGCCAATACACCAATAATGGCATACGGCAGATTATTTGCACTCAAAATCGGTGCGTCCGTGGTACTTGCCACCTGACTTGTCGCCGTAGTTTGCGGCGCATCACTAGTCGCAGGGGACGCTAGTGTACTAGTTTCATTCGCATTATTCGTCGTTGACATGGCGTCGATAGAGGGAGTTTGTTCAGTCATAATGGTGATTGTAACGCGAGTAAGAGCTTTTCGTCGCCTGAAGCAGTCAGGCTAATGTGTTTAAATCCTAAATCTCTTGCCACCTCAGCGATACGAAAATGAGGGGCAAACAAATGTTGCTGTTGCATTTTGGCGACTGCATCTGACTGGTCTAGCTGGGAACACCAATCCAATAAGGTTTTTAGCACCGCCGAACTGGTGATCACCCAATCGCAATCTGCATTCAAATATGTCTGTAAATCATGCTTCTTTTTGTCATCAAAAACTGGTGTAACCCGCCGGTAAGCAGTAATCGCTTCAACTTGGATCTGCGCACTGCGCAAAGCATCGGCCAAGAAATCACGCCCAGAATCGGCGCGAATCAATAACACTTTCTGATGCTGCAATGCTTTAAGGTCCAGCTCTACCAACAAAGTTTCAGAATCAGTGCGTTCGGTGTTGGCAGGACTAAAAATTCGTACATGCGGTGCATCGACACCATACTTCGCTAAAGCCTGGCGACTAGCTGCGCCAACAACACCGATTGCCACAGTAGACGGCCATTGCTGACCGCTTGCATTCATACGCTGAAACAAGGCGTCAACTGCATTTGGACTTACAAAAATCACTAGGGCATAACTAGTTAAATCCCGCATCGCTAAATCTAGTACAGAATTTTCAGAAATTGCCTCGATCTCAAATAGCGGAAAAATAATCGCTTGCCGTCCCAATTGAGCAAGTCCTTGCGCCAAATTCTGTGCCTGATGTGGCGGACGAGTGATGATGACTGCCGGAGCTTGCATCGCTATCTCAGTTCTTCTCAGTTCTCGTGAATGGCTTCCAACGAGGCTCAAGCTTGCTCAGCCTCACGACAAACTGCCAAAATCGCATCAGCATTTTGCGTACGCAAACTAGCGACAACTTGCATTCCCAAGGCTTCAAAGTCTGTTGCTTTACCATGGACTTCGGCTTTGCAAGACTGACTGCCATCAGGCGTCGCCACCATTGCGCGCAAATACATATTGCCATTGTCGATCTGTGCAAATGCAGCGAGCGGAATCTGACAGCTGCCACCAAATGCTTTTGATACGGTGCGCTCTGCCAAAACTGCTTGCGAACTGAGCACATCATTTAGCGGCGCTAGTGCACTAATCAAGTCATGGCGCGAGGATAAAATTTCAATCGCCATCGCACCTTGCCCTGCCGCAGGTAAGCTTTCGGCGGGCTCCAAAAAAGCTTTAATACGTTCTGGTAAGCCAAGACGCTTCAAACCGGCTGCGGCTAAAATAATTGCTGCATATTCACCTTCATCAAGCTTCCGCAAACGCGTATCTAAATTGCCGCGTAAAGGTTTGATCACTAAATGAGGGAAACGCGCTGAGATCAAGGCTTGGCGACGTAAACTACTGGTGCCGACGATCGCACTTGGTGGAAGCTCAGCTAAAGAATTGAAATGATTAGAGACAAAAGCATCACGAGGATCTTCACGCTCCAAAATGGCTGCTAAAGAAAAACCCTCTGGCAATTCCATAGGCACGTCTTTCAGCGAGTGTACCGCCAGATCAGCGCGCCCTTCTTCCATCGCCACTTCTAGTTCTTTGACGAATAAACCTTTACCACCGACCTTGGACAAGGCTCTATCCAAAATCTGATCGCCACGTGTTGTCATCCCCAAAATCTGTACATCGCATGCAGGATACAAGGCGCGCAGTCGATCACGGACATTTTCTGCCTGCCACATTGCAAGGCGGCTTTCGCGGGAAGCGATGATGAGTTTGGTCGGCGCAGGATTCACTTCAAAAGCTTTCTATTCTATTATTCAAAAAGACAAGACACTAATCATGGCATCACTAGTCTAAGCGCGCGATTTTACCATGCGCAGGTAGACAATTCTTGACAAAAAACAGTGAAAAACGGCATTATGCCTGCATGAAATCAAGATTCACTATTAGCAATGGCCATTGGCGGAGCACCTTCAACTGAGGGTGGCACCCGATTTCGACTGTAGCAAACACAAAATTCCTGATGCCGCCCTTCTGAGTAAGCGCGGCATTTTTATTTTCACAGACAAATTTCTATTCCCAACATTTTTCGGAACACTCATGAGCGAGCAAGCAGCAATTCCAGCGGAAGCCAATTCAGAATCCAAGGCTTCCCACCAACCATCGGCAAATAAGCAGCATTTAATACTAACTGGTGACCGCCCAACTGGCCCCTTACATCTCGGCCACTTTGTTGGCAGCTTGCGCAATCGCGTTACCTATCAAGATCAATACAAGCAATACATCATGATCGCTGATGCCCAAGCATTGACCGATAACATGGATGATCCAGCCAAAGTTCACAATAATGTGATTGAAGTTGCATTGGACTATTTAGCAGTAGGTATCGACCCGAGTAAATCAACGATCTTTATTCAATCGCAAATCCCTGAGCTGACCGAACTGACCTTTTACTACATGAATCTGGTCACTATTTCGCGTCTGGAGCGCAATCCGACGATCAAACAAGAAATCATCTTGCGTAATTTTGAACGCGATATTCCAGCGGGTTTCTTCACGTATCCAGTCAGCCAAGCAGCAGACATTACCGCCTTCAAGGCTACCTTGGTGCCAGTTGGTGATGATCAGATTCCTATGATTGAACAAACCAACGAAATCGTGCGCCGCTTCAATCGTTTAGCGAAAAAAGATATCTTAGTTGAGTGCGAAGCTCTAGTACCAGAAATCGGTCGCTTGCCTGGCATCGACGGCAAAGCCAAGATGAGTAAATCGCTAGGCAACGCAATTAATCTCGGCGCGACTGAAGCCGAAATTAAACAAGCAGTACGCAACGTCTATACCGATCCGCTGCATTTAAAAGTTGAAGATCCAGGCCACTTAGAAGGTAACGTTGCCTTCACCTATCTTGACGCCTTCGACACCGACAAAGAAACACTGCAAACCATGAAAGATCATTACGTCCGTGGTGGTCTTGGCGATAGTAAAGTCAAAGCGCGGCTTGAAAGCGTTTTGCAAGATTTGCTACGCCCTATTCGTGAACGTCGTCAAGAATACGAAAAAGATCGCGGCCATGTTTTGCAATTACTCAAAGAAGGCACTTATCGTGCGCGTGAAGTGGCAGCCAGAACGAATGATGAAGTCAAAGCAGCGATTGGCTTGAAACATTTTTAATTCCATTCACAGAGGAAATTTCTGCGGGATGTTGTATCGCAAAAATTTGAATTCATAAAAATCTCCTCGTACTCTGGGTCTCTGCGGTTATGCTTTGCTCTTTTACTTTTTTCATTTAAGAAGTCATGCAACTGAGCATAACCGCCGCCAGAAACATTCATCTAGCCGCCCAAGGATTATTAAATCCGCCCAAACAACGCGCGGATAAAGACGCGGTTCTGAAGACGATTCAGAATATGGGTGTTCTGCAAATTGACACCATCAGCGTGGTCGCACGGAGTCCCTATTTGGTGTTGTGGAGCCGCCTTGGCGATTATCAATCAGAATGGCTAGAGCAACATTTAGAAGAAGGCAAACTTTTTGAATACTGGTCGCACGAAGCGTGTTTTTTACCGATAGAAAGCTTCGGGCGTTACCGTCATCAGATGCTGAACCCAGAATCGATGGGCTGGAAATTCAATCAGACTTGGCTGAAAGAAAACGCCAGTCACGTTCGACAAATTCTCAAGCACATCAAAGAATTCGGCGCTTGCCGCTCTGCTGATTTTGAGCGCACCGATGGTAAATCTAGCGGTTGGTGGGAATGGAAACCAGAAAAACGTTCGCTCGAAGTTTTATTCACGACCGGCAAAGTGATGGTGGCACGCCGTCAAAAATTTCACCGTGTTTATGATCTGACTGAACGCGTTCATCCCCATTGGAATGATCAACGAGATCTTGGCAATCTACTAGACGATCAACGCCGGCAAGTTCTTGATGCGGTTAAGGCTTTAGGGATATGCAAAGCAAGTTGGATTGCCGATTACTTTCGCATGAAGAAACTGGCACCGGAAATACAAGCAGAAAACTTGTATCAGCTAGGCTTACTGCAAAAGATTGCAGTCAAGGGCTGGGATGAAGTTGCCTACTTTCATCCACAGCATCAAGGCCTTATTGAGCAAGCGTTCGCTGGCCAATTACGTGCGACGCACACTTGTTTCTTATCACCATTCGATCCCGTCGTATGGGACAGAAAACGTGCATCGGAATTATTCGATTTTGATTACCGACTCGAATGTTATACACCTGAGGCAAAACGCCAATTTGGCTACTTTACCTTACCGATTTTACGTCGAGGAAAACTCATTGGCCGCATCGATGCGAAGGCCCACCGAAAAATCGGCGTGATGGAAGTGAAAGCATTGCATCTTGAAAACGGTGTGTCAGTCAGCGATGCCATTGCTAAAGATTTAGCGAAGGCCTTACAGGCGTTCGCTGATTGGCATAAAACACCACAGGTGCAAATTAAACGCTGCGATCAACTGGACTTGAAAGCAGCGTTGCAACTTGCATTGGAATAATCTTGTAACTGGCACTTTGAGCTAGTTGGCGGGTTTCAAACTAAGTACTAACTCAGCCGCTCCAATTTCGTCAAATCAGAGCGGGCTTTTTACCTTACACCTTCGCGACTTGATTCAATCCTTTAGGTAAAGGGAACGTGACGTTTTCCTCCTCACCTTCTAAAGCGCGCACGCTTTTCACACCAAACACTTTGAGCTGATCAATCACTTGAGTTACCAGAATTTCAGGCGCTGAAGCCCCAGCAGTCACGCCTACCCGCACACAGTTTTCCAACCATTGTGGATCAATATCTTCTGCCTTATCGACCATGTAAGCGGTCGTTCCCATTTTCTGAGCGACTTCTCGCAAACGATTGGAGTTGGAACTATTTTTACTACCAACCACAATCACCAAATCCACTTGCGGCGCCATAAATTTGACTGCCGCCTGGCGATTCGTGGTGGCATAACAGATATCGCCTTTTTTTGGCTCAGCAATCAAGGGAAACTTTGCTTTTAGCGCAGCGATAATATCCGCCGTATCATCCACCGACAATGTGGTCTGTGATACATAGGCGAGCAATGCAGGATCAGTTACATCCAGATTAGAGACATCTTCCACAGTTTCGACCAAGTACATGCCACCTTCACTTTGCCCCATCGTTCCTTCGACTTCTGGGTGTCCTTGATGGCCGATCATCACAATTTCGCGACCTTCTTTGCGCATCTTGGAAACTTCTATATGTACCTTTGTGACGAGCGGGCAAGTGGCATCAAATATCCTCAAACCGCGTTTCTCCGCATCTTCGCGAATCGCTTGCGAAACACCGTGGGCTGAGAAAATCAAGGTATTTCCAGCAGGCACATCATCCAGCTCCTCAATGAAAATCGCGCCCTTTTCACGCAAATCGTTGACCACATAAGCGTTATGGACGATCTCATGTCGCACATAAATAGGCGCACCAAACTGCGCTAAAGCGAGTTCCACAATATCAATAGCACGATCAACCCCAGCGCAAAAGCCGCGCGGTTGAGCCAACAAGATTTCTTGGTTTAATTCACTCATATCCTAGCTCACAAAATGCCGATAATTTTTGTTTCGAAGAGCACACGTTGCCCTGCCAGCGGATGATTAAAATCGAACAAAGCCGATTCTGCATCTAACTCTTGAATCACACCGGCGAACTTCCCGCCCGATGGCGCAGAAAAGTCAATCAAATCACCGACTGTAAATTCCTCACCAAAAGCCGAATTCTCACGCAATGTTTTTAGAGAAACACGCTGTATCAAATCAGGATTACGTACACCGAATGCCTGCTCAGGAGCCAATTCCTGTGTCGTATGCGAACCCTCTTCTAATCCCAGCAAAGCATCCTCAAGACTAGGTGCTAACTGGCCCTGCCCTAACAGCAAAGTTGCGGGACTTTCGTGAAAAGTCGAAATGATATCTTCACCATCAAGTGTTGCAAGGCGGTAGTGCAAGGTTAAATACGCACCATTATTAACGACAAGTATAGACTTTTCAGACATAATATATTTTCAACTTAATTCAAACTGATTTTTTAATCGAATACAGATCAATGCAAAGCGCTATTGTAAGGCAGTCCAGATGGAAATGCTTTGCCCACAACTAAGGAAAGCTGAGAAAAGCATGGGAATCAATCACTGGCCAGAAGAACAACGTCCGCGCGAGCGTCTAATCAAACATGGCGCACCCGCTTTATCTGATGCGGAATTGCTGTCGGTTTTTTTACGCGTTGGCGTCAAAGGAAAAAGTGCGGTCGATCTTGGTCGAGATATGCTGACCCAATTTGGATCATTACGAGCGTTGTTTAGTGCAACTCTCACCGATTTTGCCAAAGTCCATGGCTTAGGAAGCGCGAAATATGCACAACTACAAGCGGTACTGGAACTTGCAAAACGCTCGATCTCAGAAGAGCTGCAAACCAATTCTTCACTCTCCTCCCCACAAGCGGTAAAACAATACCTTCAACTACAAATCGGCAACAAGCAGTATGAATCTTTTACTGTTTTATTCCTGGACGTTAAAAACCGTCTGCTCGTAACGCAAGAACTGTCAAGAGGTAGTCTCAGCCACGCCAGCGTGTATCCACGCGAAGTCGTCAAAAGTGCACTGGCGCACAACGCCGCCAGCATTATCCTTGCGCACAATCATCCGTCTGGCTCAGCAGAACCAAGCCAAGCAGATTTAAGTCTGACACACACCCTAAAATCTGCCTTATCCTTAGTCGATATACGCGTCTTAGATCACTTTATTGTTGCTAGTAACACGGTGTATTCATTCGCGGAAAATGGTCAAATGTAAGTCCGTCATAGGCGGAAATCAAATTGTTAAATATTTAAAATCACAAAAGACACAATTGTTTTTCACAAGTCGTTGATATTTCGAAGTTTTTTGGCTATACTCTCATTTTTTCCAATTTCGGAAATCATTAAGGAGCTAAACATGGCGCGTGTATGCCAAGTTACTGGGAAGGGGCCAATGGT
>JAYVHZ010000346.1:0-7632 GCA_043770645.1 Undibacterium sp.
ATGTGCCCGTTTTACCCATTCCCGAAGGGTTCAAGCCAAAACGCGCGATGGACAGCGTTGTAGCTCTTGCCGAGGCACCAGCCTCGGCGGCGAACTACGTCTTGCCATCCCGCCTTTTGGCTTGAACGCATCTCTCGATTTAAATATTAACAGGCCCTAGGTCGATCTAGAAAAAAGAATACCCTGCTAGATTGGCTTTACTTTTGAAGTTAGAAACTGAATGATCAAATTTGCGGGCTAAACGTATCACAAGACCTTTTTAAGCAAAAAACTATACCTGTCAAGATTGAAGGATTCAAGAAAGAAGTTTTACCATTCAAAACATTTTTTTAGTAAATAGTTTATGAACTATTAGTTGTTTTTCAGAGCCAAATTTCTAGCAGCTACATTTGTGATTGTTGTAGTACTCGCCCAAATCAAACTTGTTGCTGAGGCAGACAAAGCTGGTGTAAAAGCAATTGCTAGACCATCAACGCCAGTACCAACACCTGTTCCCAGAATTAACACAATCACGCCTGCTGCTGAAGCATTAGCAGCTACTTTAGTAGGAGTGAAAGCTGCTGGCATACCTACTTGACCATAAGAAAAATTTGTTAGCACGCCACCAGTTCTTAAGCACAAACAATAATCGCTAATTTTTGTGCTTGCTACAGCTGAAATTGCATTGCCAACTTTAGCTTTTGTTGTGCAATCTTGATAAGCAGACAATGCTACCCCAGCCAAAATACCGATAATAGCGGCCACGATCATCAATTCGATCAAAGTAAAACCTTGTTGCGCGCGATGCATCATTTTTGTGGCTTTTATAACTAACTACTATTTATTTAAAAAGCAACTGCCGAGTGGGACTACAACATTATTAAGCAAATGCAGTGCTAGATTTGAAAGGGATAGCCACTATTTGATCGATTTATCGCTAGAAGGCGTTTGTCGCAGTACTTTACTCACTTTTGAAAACGTATAATCTAAATGCAAGCTGACATTTTTTGTCACTCATCACTAGCGGAAAATGTCACTTCAACGAAATTTGTCAGCAAATTCCCGCCATGAGTGACGAATGCATTTCATTACACCATTTTAGGCACATGAGAGCAAAATACTCTTAGCAAAAGAACGCTTCATATTAACTACGTTCATTCACGAAGAGTTTTGCTCGAATCCAGTTTAACGACTTGTGTCCTCAGTCGATCACATGCTTTCGTTCTTTCCATTCCACTATTTACTAAAAATCGACTTTGTATGTGGTGCTTGATGCAACAACAGGTCGCACGCTCAAAACCCTATAACGCAAAAAGCCCTCAAAGTGACACAGCAACTTTGAGGGCTTTAATACAAGCGTTTATTTAAACGACAAATTCAAAAAAATCGGTGACTCGAAAACTCCGAATTTGTCCGTGCCATATCAATAGTCACGGACAGAACATCCAAGCTGACTAGCCTGAATACTCTACCGCTCGCCCCCCCATGGAAGACGAACGTTACTTCCGCCCCGATCACTCGACACTTTTCGAAGCGCAGCACTATTAGCATCCAGTAGTAACCGGTGTAGGTGAAGCAGGCGCAGTCGTTGCACTGGTTGGCTCGACATATTTGACATAGCAAGTCAAACCAGCCGGGCTACCAGCGACACTGACCGGAATAAAGGCCACTTCAGTCGCTGAAGTTGCTGGCGAATTAGCGGTGGCAGCCGAACCAGCCGCAATCAGAGTGTAATCGCTGGCATTAAGGCCAGCAGCCGTGGCGAGACCGGCATCGGCCCTAGGATAACCGGACGCCGCCACCGTTGCAAAGGTAATCGTCGCGCCTTCAAAAACAACCGTTGCTGGAACTGGCGTGGTCACCAGATATTTGCCATGCGCCATGGCAGCCGTTGCTGACAGCGAACCACGTGCTGCGTTCAAGCTGGCAATGCGCGCATCTTTACCCAAATCAGCAAATTTTGGCAGTGCAGTAGCAGCCAAAATGCCCAAAATTACGATCACGACGATCAGTTCGATCAGCGTAAAGCCCGATTGGCTGCGTTGTATCATTTGCTTGTTCATGTTGATTCTCCAAGTTCTATTCAATTTTACTTCAAGTTAAACTACCAAAAACGTACTGCTTTACTGTTGTTTGCTAATGGTATTTTTATCACTGACGGATATGAAATTCAAGCCACTTAGTCAAAATATTCTACCTTAGTCACGTAACCAGAAATGCAAGTTTCGTGCCACCGAAGTCTGATCATACAATACTTCTCCAAGCGCAACACTCAATCCACACAAAATCACGACAACAACCGTTCCAAATCAAGTTGGGCCTTATCGACAATATGGATAAAGTATCCGTCAGAAAAAAAGCCACAAACTTGGTATTTGTGGCTTTTTAATTCTATTCTTATACCTTACGATAGTTATCCAACATCCGATAATTACGCGCATACATTGCAAACAAGAACGCGGCGAATAGGCAGAAGCCAGCGAAGAAGAACATCTGGAATGCGGTCACACTAAGCCCCAGTGATTCAATATAGGTGGTTACCACCGCCCCCTTCACACTGGAGTTCGCCAGCAAGACCCACAAGTTACCCACCGTCACAGATAAATACCAAAAACTGGTAATCACACCTTTCATCGACAAAGGTGCCTGACTATATGCAAACTCCAACCCCGTCGCCGAGACCAGCACTTCACCAAATGTCATTAAGGCATACGGAATAATTTGCCACACGATCGTGATCGGATCTCCACCATCAATCGCTAATTGCAAGCCACCAACGACAATCCATGCGAGACCAGTAAATGCGATACCGGCTCCCATGCGGCGCAAAGCAGTTACTTTGATGCCAACCCGACCAAGCAAGGGATACAACACAAAATTATTAAATGGAATCAAGATCATCACAAGCAAAGGATTTAAGGCCTGCATCATCGATGACTGAAACCACTCTGGCTTGGTCATGTGATCTGCTTGCAAAACCCAAGTCGAAGCTTTCTGATCAAACAAAGACCAAAATGGCGTGATCAAAGCAAACAATACCAATAAGCGCAAGACATTGCGCACGCCATCAATAGCTTCGTCAGGATGCTGCCCACGCACCCGGTCTAATTGTATCCACGCACCAACGCCGCCAAAACCCATCACCAACACCAAAGCCGAGCACAGGACGGAAACGATGCCGATCTGTGGAATAAAGAAGAAACCAAGGATCGCTAAAGCAAAGCCTATCAAAGTTAGCCACAGCCCTGGACGGCTTTGTGTACGGCTTGATCCTTGCGACAAAATCGCATTGCGAATCACGACTAAGAAGGCATGCGGATCATTGCTGACTGGCTCCACACGCACGTATTGTTTTCTTCCTAGCCAAAATACAAAGGTCGCAATAAACATCAAAATACCAGGGATACCAAACGCGACGCTGGCACCAAATTGCTTTAAGAAGATTGGCATCAACAAAGACGCGAAAAAAGAACCGAAGTTGATGATCCAGTAAAAGCCATCAAATACTTTTTGTGCTAAGGAGCGATTGGTTTGATCAAACTGATCGCCGATAAACGACGCTACTAAAGGCTTGATACCGCCAGAACCAAGTGCAATTAAAAACAGTCCCGTATAAAAGCCGTTTTTATTATGTTCAAACATGGCCAGACAAGCGTGCCCAGCGCAATACACGAGACTTAACCAAAGTATGGTGTTGTACTTACCAAAGAACCGATCGGCTAACCAACCGCCTAACAAAGGAAAGAAATACACACCAATGACGAAGGTGTGAAAGATGTCTTTCGCTTCACCTTTGCGCAATTCTTCAGGAATCGACAGCAGTAAGCTGGTCATTAAAAACATCGTCAAAATATTACGCATGCCATAAAAACTAAAGCGCTCGCAGCCTTCATTCGCAATGATGAAGGGAATCTGCTTTGGCATTTTTGGCGTCACAGCATCGCTGCCAGTTGCGGGTAGTGCGGAAGTTTGGCTCATAGATATTCACTCACAATGACAGATATTGAAAAACATAAAACCACGACCTCTCGCGAGACCGTGGTTTGTATCACATGGCTTTCGATGTAAACGGCTTAGTAGAATACAGCCAGCTTACTCACTAAAGCACTAAAGCACTAAAGCACTAAAGTACAAAATAAGATCACGAAAAGTGATTTACGCTTTTTTTCCCATGATCAAATACGCCAACTGCATCAACAAACGGTAGATCAAGCGAATAAAGAGTAAAGTCAAAATCGCTTCAATCAAGGTGACGGTAAATGCAAAGAAGGCATTCCAACGTTCTGCACGACGACCAAATTTTGCAAACATCCGATCACGTGCGATCTCAATACTATCGTAAAAAGTTGGCACGACCAATAAGGTTAAGAAGGTTGAAGTAATCGTACCGCCGATAATCGCAATCGCTAATGGTCGATAAAATTCACCACCTTCACCAACACCAATAGCCACCGGTAACATACCGGCAATCAAAGCGAACGTGGTCATCAAAATCGGACGCAAACGCATGCGACCTGCGTAGATTAGTGCATCTTCACGACCAACACCTTCTGCTTCACGTTTGCGTGCACAATCGAGCAATAAGATTGCATTCTTCGCGACCAAGCCCATCAACATGATGATACCGATGAAGCTCATCAAATTGAGTGTACCTTTGGTCAGCAACAAAGCCACCACCACACCGATCAAACTTAAAGGCAAGGACAGCATGACAGCGCCCGGTGCAGTGAAAGAACCAAACTGCATGACCAAGATCAAGTACATCAAACCAATACCCATCACCAAAGCAATCGTCATCTCGGTGAATAATTCACTTTGATTACGTGCTGAACCGGCTAACTCAATGCCATAACCCGCAGGGAAGTTAATCGCCTTCGCAATTTTCAGAGCGTCGGAAGTGACTTCGCCAGGTGAGCGACCTTGTACGTTGGCAGAGACAGCAATCATGCGCTTACCATCGGCATGTTCAATCCGTGAAGGGCCTTTGCCCATCGTGATCGACGCAATTTGTTCGAGCGGAACCATTTTATCTGTGCCAGTTACAGCGATAGGCAAAGTCTCGATATTGTCAGCACTGACGCGATCTTCCGGATGTAAGCGTACTGAGACGTCACGAGTTTCCCCTGTAGGATCGACCCAGTCACCAACTTCCACACCAGCGAACGAAACGCGCAAGGCTTGTGCCGCATCGTTTGAAGAAATCCCTAATGAATTCGCTAAACCACGATTGAGTTCAATTTGCAATTCATCTTTGGGATCTTGCTCAGATAAACCGACATCAACTGCGCCCGGAACCTTGCGTAACTTCTCCATAAAGTCGCTGGTGATTTCCATTAGTTTGCGCGAATCTTCGCCAGAGAAACGAATCTGCACTGGCTTACCACCGCCATTATTCAAATCGTCCTGCACCACATATTCAGCACCAACCAAGGTATTGACTGCGGCGCGTAAGCTGACCGCGATTTGTGCGGCTGAACGCTTACGATCAGTGCTCTTGCCAATGTCAACATACACGCGGCCACCAGTAATATTGATACTACTATTGGTCGCCACTGTTTCAGGCAAAGTTCTCGCTAATTCGGCAGCTTTTTCTACTTTCAAACGAGAATATTCCAAGCTAGAACTCGATGGGGTACGAATGCTGATCATGATGGTGCCACTATCCGACGCTGGCAAGAAACTGGTGCCACCAAACTTGGCGTGCAAGCCAATTGCCAATACAAAACTCGCCATCGCAATCACAGCCATCCAACGACGGTGATGTAAAGCCCAAGCAATCACACTGCCATACGCTTCTGCTTGGCTATCAAACCAAATATTGAATTTTTCCAGCTTGGCACTAAGACCGGTCTTCGGTTGCAAATGATGCCCGACCGGATCACCCCAATACGCCGAAAGCATAGGATCAAGAGTGAAAGAAATAAACAAGCTGACCATCACGGACGAGGTTACTGTCAATGCAAATGGGCGGAACCATTCACCAGACACACCCGGCATAAAGGCGACAGGAATAAACACCGCCATAATCGAGAAAGTTGTCGCAGCAACCGCCAAGCCAATCTCGGCGGTACCATTCAAGGCTGCGGTGCGGCGATCAGAACCATTCTCCATATGTCGTACAATGTTTTCCCGCACCACAATCGCATCATCAATCAGTACACCAATGGCGAGTGACAAGCCGAGCAAAGTCATGAAGTTCAAGGTAAAGCCGCATAACCAGACTGCGATAAAGGCAGCAATGACCGAGGTTGGTAAACTCAATGCTGTGATCAATGTTGAGCGCCATGAATTCAAAAACACATACACCACAAAAATCGTTAGCACCGCGCCGAAGAGCAAAGACTCGATCACATTATTTAAATTTTTCTGGGCATTTTTACCGCCATCTTGAGTGATTTCAAGTTTGGTTCCTTCTGGCAGTGTTTTGTTGATTTCATCGACTTGTTTGCGAATTTTGTTGGCGACCGATACGGTACTGGCATCACGCGATTTCATCACCATGATACCGACGTTAGGATTGCCGTTACGAACACTAAATCCGCTGATCTCAGCAAAGCCATCTTGTATCGTCGCCACCTGCGCCAAACGTATTACTTCAGTTCCGCGCCGTTTCACGACGATTTGTTCGAACTCAGCAGGAGACTCTAATCGACCAACCAAGCGAATACTTTTCTCATCCATAGTACCGCGCACTTTACCGACAGGTGCGGTGGAGTTCTGGGTACGCAAGGCATTCACGACTTCGGAGACCGAGACATTGAACTCGCGCAGCTTCTGAGCGCGTAATAAGACACTTAGCTCACGTTTCAAGGCACCATTCACATTAACCACGGCAACACCGTCAACACCACGAAAACGATCAGATAAATCGTCTTCTGCTAATCGTGAAATCTCGGCATGCGTTTTGTTTTTCGATGACAAGGCCAATTGCATAATCGGTTGATCATTCGGATCGCGTCGCTCGATAATCGGCTCGCGCATTTCATTTGGCAATTTATAACGAACCGAAGCAATCGCATTTCTCACATCGTCAGATGCCTCGATCATATTCCGATCAAAATTGAAGCGTAAGGAGAAATATGCACTTCCTTCGTTAGCGCTCGCATTCAATTGGTTAACCCCTGAAATACTCTGCAGAGATTTTTCAATGCGATTCACAATTTCGCGTTCAACCGTTTCTGGTGATGCGCCCGGATAGGGAACATAAACGCCGAGGACAGGCTCTTGCACATTCGGAATTTCGTTCACACGCAGTTTGGACAACGCCAATAAGCCGACGCACATCAAAGCAATAATGATGACGATGGTGGCGACAGGTCGCTTAATACTAAAGTCAGATAAAAACATTTTATTTTCCTGTCACGGAAGCAGCAGATGCACTTGCATTGGCCGCAGGATTAGCTGCGACTGGAACGGCACCAGCGGAGGCCACTAGGTTCACTTTAGTGCCTTCTTTAAACGTCGACAAAGGCTGACGCAGCACCTTGTCGCCGCTCTTTAAGCCAGAAGTGATGGAATAATCACCCCGACGCACATCGCGATCGCCAAGCACCACCGCAACCCGTTTCAATAAGCCATCTTGAATTGCCCACACCAAGGTCTTATCACCGTCACGGATCAAGGCAGAATTAATAATCGTAAGTGCTTCAGCAC
>JAYVHZ010000347.1:0-5525 GCA_043770645.1 Undibacterium sp.
CCGGTGGTAGTCGCACGGTACGGAAGATTCAAAAAGCTACGTGCAGCGTATTCTACACCGACCTGCGATGGTCTGCTGACATTTACGTCATAAACAGTATCAAAGTGAAATCAATTTTGAAAATATACTTACCTAGATGACAAAATCAAACTTATGAAGATAGCGATATTAGACGATTATCAAGATGTCGTACGAGGTCTTGATTGTTTCTCCATGCTGAATGAACACGAGGTAAAAGTCTTTAACAATAGTGCTATCGGACTAGGCCAATTGGCGATTCGTTTACAGCAATTTGAAGCACTGGTATTAATTGGTGAGCGCTCAGTATTCACACGTGCATTACTATCTAAACTCCCAAGACTCAAACTCATATCACAAACAGGCAGTGTTTCTGGCAACATTGATCTCGAAGCTGCGGAGGAGTTGGGTATTACCGTATTAGAAGGACTCGGCGATCCCACTGCACCGGCAGAGTTGGCGTGGGCATTGATCATGGCATCATCGCGAAAAATTCCTCAATACAGCGGTTTTTTACAAGATGGTGTTTGGCAAATGGCATCACTGCGACCACAATACAATCAACTAGGTCGAGTATTAAAGGATCGCCAGCTAGGCATTTGGGGCTATGGGAATATTGGCAAATTGGTGGCTGCTTATGCTCGCGCGTTTGGGATGCAAGTGATGATCTGGGGTAGTGAAAAGAGTCGAGAACAAGCGCTTAACGACGGATTGCTAGTCGCCAAATCCAAGCATGACTTTTTTTCATCCTCCGATATTGTTTCTTTACATTTACGCCTACAATCTGAAACTCGCCACATCGTTCAATTGGAAGATTTATTGTATATGAAGACCGATTCTTTGTTGGTCAACATCAGTCGAGCGGCATTAATTGCCCCAGATGCCTTGGCACGAGCTTTGGAACAAGGACGCCCTGGCTGGGCTGCGTTAGATGTTTTTGAGAATGAACCACTCACTGCGGACTATCCACTACGAGGCAAAGAGAACGTATTGCTCACACCACATCTTGGCGATGTAGAAAAGGATAGTTATGAGCGTTACTTTCAAGCGGCCTTTCAAAATGTGCTCAACTTCAGCGCCAACTTAAAATGAGACCCTTCAACATATCAGCTGTCTGATTTGGCTATGGAATCAAGCCTTAGAACAACGGCGTGTTTATAAGCATATTTCTCTCATAGCATCTTTGCAAAAAATTCAGCTAAAATGCCCACTCCTCACAATTAGAAAAAATAGACAATGAGCACACCAATTATTCCCGTACTTCTTAATCTCAGCACAGCATTGGGTGTATGTGTCCTACTTTACTGGTTGCAGAAACAGCACTTCTCATTTACCAAACGCGTGTTCGTCGGCCTCGGCCTTGGTATCGTACTCGGTGCTGCGTTCCAGATTTTATATGGCGTTGGATCACCAATTATTCTGACTACCAATGCCTACCTTGATGTGATTGGAACTGGTTACGTCAAACTACTACAGATGATCGTGATTCCATTGATTCTGGTGTCGATCATCAGCGCGATACTCAAATTAAAAGATGTCAGTTCATTAGGAAAAATTAGTGGCTTAACGATCGGCACTTTAATCATCACTACAATGATTGCTGCCCTAATTGGATTGCTTATGGCAAAGGTGTTCGGTTTAACCACCTTAGGCTTAAATTACGCTGCTGCCGAATTCGCACGCGGGGAGTATCTAGAGGGAAAATTAGCAAGCGCCCAAGCTATAACATTGCCAAGCATGTTACTCAGCTTCATTCCAGAAAATCCTTTTTTGGATATGACAGGAGCACGCAAAACCTCAACTATCGCCGTCGTTATTTTTGCAATCCTCATTGGTATAGCAGCCACGGGTATCGCGGAAAAGAAAGCAGAAGCCTTTAAGTCCTTCAGTCACTTTATCGAGGTGGCACAAGCTATCGTAATGCGGCTGGTAACCATCATCTTGCGTCTAACGCCTTTCGGTGTCTTTGCCTTAATGACGCAGGTCGTGGCAAAGTCAAATAGAGACGATATTTTGAATTTGATCAATTTTGTGCTCGCGTCCTATAGCGCGATCTTCATCATGTTTGGCGTCCATCTTGCTATCGTCGCGGCTTGTGGTCTCAATCCAAAACGCTACCTGCAAAAGATTTTCCCGGTCTTGGTTTTCGCCTTCACCTCACGTACCAGTGCTGGTGCGATTCCCATGAGTGTACAGATTCAACGTGACAGACTCGGCACCGGTGAAGGAATCGCCAACTTTGCTGCCTCATTTGGATCAACTATGGGACAGAATGGCTGCGCCGGCATTTATCCCGCAATGTTGGCGTTTATGATCGCGCCTACTGTTGGCATTGATCCTATGTCGTTTTCTTTCATTGCCTCATTGATTGGCATCATCGCGGTAGCATCCGTAGGCATCGCTGGCGTTGGCGGTGGCGCCACGTTTGCGGCCTTGATCGTTTTATCGTCGTTGGATTTACCTGTTGCCCTAGCGGGTCTGTTGATTTCTATCGAACCACTGATTGATATGGGACGTACTGCATTAAATGTAAGTGGCTCCATAACTGCGGGCACCTTGACCAGCAAAGTGTTAGGTGAAACCAACTTAGCGATCTTTGAACAAGATACTCCGGTGGATCTAAACAACGCCGAATCGCGCCAGACTTGATCTGACAGCAGCATAAAATTCCGCGAAAGTGCTTGTTTAGTCGACTTCGTTTTTTTGCTGCCTGTTCGATTCAACTTTTGTTGCGGCAATTAACCTTGTCCAGAAGAAAAGGTTAGTGCTCCTGATAATTTAATCTTTGCAAATCACAATCAATCAACAAGTAAGAAAAAGCCCCGATTTGTCGGGGCTTTTTCTATTTACTCTGGATACGAGCCTTTTACCGACAAACTCGTGCTTTTGGCTAGAAACATACGAGTAAAAGATGAGCAGTTGATTGAGACTCTTGACTTTAAATCACATTCGGAAAAATACTGAATGTCTACTCAGCAATCAGTTTTAAATCGCTATCGAGCGACATTGCTTAAGCAAACCAAACCGGCCCCTCAGCTAAACCAATCAGAGCTATCGCCGCTTGCGTATCAGTAGGTGTAACTAATTTCGCAATTGCCATGCCTTGGACAATGGAGGTTTCTGGATTGAGATAGCTCAGTCCCCAATTCACCGCAAACAAATCAGCGACGGCTGCCTTGTTATCTAACAAATCAGCGACCCAACCCCAAGTTTCATTGCCCTTCATGCTATGAGCGCTGTTCAAAATAGAGTGCACCAAGCTCCCATGGGAATCTAAACCATTATTCAAGCGCGTTGACCAGTAATTCAAGCCTTCCGCATCGGCACCATCAATTCGACCCAAGACGTTTTTATAAACGATGTTAACAAAACTCTCAGATGACATCGTTGGGCTATATTTGGTCAGCTCACTATAAGCAAGTGCAGCCTCGTAGAATATGTCGCCAATTTGTGAAATAGTTCGTCCAGACTTGAATTCCCCTATCCAATAATTTAAACCATCGGCTTCGGGGATACGGTTGAAAAACGCTACATATAAATCTTGGAGCGCAGTCAGGTCTTTTTTAGAGATGCTTGCAGCGTTTTGTCGAATATTGAGATTCACTGAAAAATCCTGGAACTGCAAATTTTCAATATTACGCGCCGCCCAAGTTATGCCATCTTGCATAGAAACCAATATTGTTCCGGTGTCTAATGTTTCTAAACGCAAAGACTTGGTTGCACCCAATGTGCTGGAAAACTTCAAGATATCTGTTCCGGCGCCGCCATCCAGATAAATTTTCCCAAATGCCTGCGAGTCTTGCATAACAATTACATTGTTATTGTCGCCGAAACGTAAAATTTGATTAGCATCACTTGCATCTGGCGCATAGCTTTGTAAGCTAATTTGCTTCACTGCACTATTCACAAAGATAGTTTCAGTTTGCTGAGTCAAACTCAGATTCTTTCTGATAGTTCCTGTGCTATCAATCGTACTTAAACTCAAAGCGCTACCGACGCTATAGGCACCGTGCCCATAGGCATCAAACAACTTGGACGAGTGGTTGGTACTAACGGTCTTGCCATCATATTTCCAAGTGTAGGAAAACAAAGCGTTGTTTGGTGTCACTGGGGCAAATAATCCAGGCAAACTCGAAGTCACAGACAAATAGTCACCAATTGCCTCGTAATACTTTAAAGCAAATGCTTCTTTTTCTGGGGCATTAAATGGCACATTCAGAACAAGCATCTTCGAAGTTTCTGTCGCGCGCCAAACGCCTTTATCACGGTAATAACCCCCTTCGAAGGTTCCGACAACGCCTAGTTCACCATCGACAAAGCCAAGCCAATCTTTCCAAGGAATACGGCTGAGGGAATCCGTCACATGTGGGCTATTTCGAAAAGCCGTCGCGCTAAGTGGAAAATCTTTCGCAACAACGGGATCGGTGTATTCATCCTGTAAATCTGCAAAACTATGTCCAATTTCATGCAATGCGAGTTCGGATGCCAAACGATTGCCTGCCGACGCCCACGCGATAGAACCACCCGCGCCACCATACGACGGCGTATTTATCAATACGATCACCAACTCTTGCGCATTAGTAGATAAAGCGCTCGCGACTGCCTGCTCAACCTTGAAACTATCTCCGTACATCAGTCGACCGTCACTCCCATACTGTGACGAATTGAAATAGGTATTAACTTGAACACCATTACCATCTATTCCTGATTCGGCAGACGCAAAAAACAGTGCGGTGGCATTAAAAAAACCATTATAGGTGGAGAACGGTGCATTAAGCCGCGCGTTTCCTTGCCCCAAAATTGACGAGACAAATGCACCGGCATCTTTAATAAATTTGTCGCGTTCGGCCTGCGTGTATCCTTCTGCAACAATCACAATATCAACGCGATTTGCGCTATCTCCGGTGTTTAAGATGGGGATAATATCTGCCATAATTTACTCTGCTCTAAAAATAAAGGACACAACTTACAGTCAACGCGTCGCGAACATACTCTTAAGCATAAAAAGCTTGATCATCGACCATTCAAGAATTCACAAAAAATCAACTTTCGCAACATTGTTTCATTATTTAAATATTCTCAAGGCTGCCGAAAGCTATTGTCGGATATTACGCTAGTTTAGAACTTACAAGAACTCACTAAGCGCACTCAGATTCAAGTCAAACTAAAAAAATACGTCGATCCAATAATGATAGAGTACAAGCGGGACAATAAACCTTTTCACCCCTCAGTGGCATCCAATTTTTTTGCTTGTAGAAAAGCAAAATTTCAAGTTTTTTTGTTTTGCCGCACCAATTTATTGAAGCTATCTGATAGACAAAAGCACTAAATGTAGCGTCAAACACCATGATCAGTGCAGTGCGACGAATAGATTGAGATAAATGTAAATTATAAAATTGGTGTTGAATCAAGAAATTAACAACACATTTGTCTGATTAAGATAAGCTACGAAGTGAGTCGAATAGTTATCCTCTCCACAGTAACAGGATGGATGAATAGCAAGAAAC
>JAYVHZ010000348.1:0-7127 GCA_043770645.1 Undibacterium sp.
GTAACTTGTTGATTTGCAAGGTAATGCATCACTAATGCACGACTATCCGACGGATTGAAAATCCTTGTGTCGGTGGTTCGATTCCGCCCCAGGCCACCATTTTTACTTCCGCGATAGTTCGCGAAGGTGCTAAAAGCCATAAGTTTCAACGACTTATGGCTTTTTTGTTGTCCGCGTTCGGTTGTGTTCGTCCTTAATAAACCGCCGAATTGTGCAGTAAAAATCGCAGTAACTCAATGGCTTGCAGTAACTTAACTTTCATTGCGCATCAGAAATGGTTGTTTTGCCTCGCGCACGCGATGGCAAACTGAAGGGCGTGAAAACTCAAACGCTAGCTGCTGTTCGTTGGGGAAACGCGAGTTTCTGAGCCACTTGTCGCCTTCTATCCACACTTCAAAGCAGCGAGCCCATCAAAGTCAGCCTGCGCACTAAGCACCAAAGCCTAGTGTTAAAACTAAAAAAGCGCTGCACTCGCAACGCCTCCGGCAGTCCAGCCACGGACTCTAGCCAACCTCCGAGCACACACCTCCTCAAGCCTTGCTGATTCCAGCAAAGCAAGATCGGCGTAGCCATGCCCAAAGAGTTTTCAGTGTCCGTGGTGAAGACCGTCATCCACTGAAACTCAAAAAGGAAACTCTCATGGCAACGTCACTACCCGCAGGTTTCAAACCAGCATTCACACGCACCCAGCAAGAGGGCGACTTCGATTGCATCTTTGCATGCATCGCAATGCTCACAAAGACAACTCCTAAAGATGTCCGACAGCTCGCAGTAGAGAAATTCAAGCTGTCCAAACACGGCCCTTACTGGGTATCAGAGACCCTTATCGCATCACTCCTCGCACACCACCGTCTGGTAGCCACGGTGTACAAAGAATACGACAGCAACCCGCTACCTGATGTTTGCATCCTCATGGTGGACTATGACGAAGAAACTGAAATGGGTCGTCATGTGCTGTTCCATCGCGCGTCAATCCCAGACACGCAAGGCGGTATCGCACGGCAGGAGTACGTGGTTGATCCAGCGTATTGGATTGATCCGCAAAAGCAAATTCGCGCAGATTGGAAAACGCTCAAGCCAGCCTATTGGATTGGCGTACACCCTATGGCCGCAACCAACCCTAAAACGGCTTGATCGTGCGCGAAGTACCGAACTACTATCGCTTGGGTATCAATCCTCGCGTATGGATTCGCAGCGCGTGGATTGAACCAGAAACTGCACGTAAGTCTGACCCACCAGCACGAAAGCTGGCGATAGGTGATGCCATTTCTTTGGAATTTAAGGAATATTCACTGGTGTGTACGCCCATATTGCCCAAAGATGCGAAGCTTACATCTGAGGCTTTTAATCAATACAGCCTTGCACCGTTTGAAGTCTTCTCACGCTTAGTCCCCAATGACACGATGCTTGATGATCTTGACAGAAGCCGCAGTATCGGAATTCAGCTGGGCGAAAAGTCCATAGGCAATGACGCTGGCAGTGAGTGGCCGATCCCACGCGATGGCATCTGGTATGACTTTGGACGGGTGTCAGACTTCTTGCCGTTACGAGAAGAAGCTATCGAATCACGTATCCGCTGGGATATTAAATTCAAGCATGGTCTGGTCATTACTCCAGAATTTGGAGCTGCTCTAACGCGGCAAAGCCTTGTTGTGTGCAATACCTTCAGCATGGTGGAGCTACTAGCCGTACCCAATAGCTCGATTGTCAAAAATCGGGAGCACTTGCAAGAGTTCAGCAGTTGGTATCCGCCGAGATACCCAGCAAAACCTAAACAGGCATGGGGCTGGTTATTACCTAACGCTCCCAATGCTCTTGAGATAGATGGGCTGAGGTTTGCCAGTGTGATGGACTTTGCACAGAACCCAACACTGAGGGCACGAGCGGCAAGTGATTCGCCACACAAACCCTTTGACTTTGCAGAGCGAATGGCAGACGGCGTTAGGCAGCGCCTGATTCAAGACCAGCAGCTAGCCCAACTGGTGTGCATCAAAAGCATACCCATTGAGGAGCTTTCACAGCAAGCCCCGCGAAAGCACCATGCCTACTGGCGCGAACTTCTGAGAGCAAGGCAGCGCGTGCCGTAAAGCTTAGACAGATGCCTTGCGCGCTTTGACTTTGTTGTAGATGCGTGTGGATTCCACCGTTTCACCGCGTTTGGATAAATCCACCAAGTCAGTCATGTTTGCGCCCAATGCCGAGGCGATTGCCGAGATGTTCAATAGAGACACGTTGCGAATGCCTCGCTCGCAGCCTGAAACGTACACCACGCTCAGGCCTGCATGGTCTGCTACGTCCTCCTGCGTCAAACCAGCGGCATAACGCAGACGGCGCATGTTATTGCCCAAAACGGGTAACACCTGCTTTGGGTCGAAAGCATCAAAAGTAATCTGGGACGAGCGTTTAGTCACCCGTCCATGGTTAATTAACTTAAACCAAAAGACCATAAAATATAGTTTATGTAAAAGTCGAACACGAACCTTTTTTTAAACAACCAACCAAAGAAAGAATCAACCGTGAATTTCAGAACTATCCAAAAGATTGTCCTAACAGCGGCGTTGCCTGTTTTATGCCAAGTAGCAACTGCACAACCTCAAAGCAAGCCAAGTTTCGATTGCGCAAAGGCAGCAACCAGCGTCGAGAAGACGATCTGCTCAAACCCGCTGCTCGGCAAGCTAGATGTCGCTCTAACTGAAAACTACAAGCAGATGTTGATGGCAGACCTCGGCAAGGGCGGTCAAGCCAATATCAAAGCCGAACAAAGACAATGGATTCAAACGAGAAATAAATGCCAAGACGCTAAATGCCTAGAGCAGTCGTATCGCAAGCGTGTTGATGAAACCTGTGAATACGGGGTTGTTTCAGGCATACACCCCATTTGCAGCATGTCGGACGAAATCAAATGACTATCTCAAAACAATTAAAGGCTAGAGCAGCCTGCACTTTGGTTGGGCTGTCTCTTTTATTCAGTTTGTTGCCGCCGGTATCAGCACAATCAAAACTGGAAGCTGTTCCGATAAGTTTTACCTTTGCTGAAAAAGGCTTTACTGGTGAGAAAAGTCACAAGCTCGAAGCCTTTGAATACATACCTGTTAAGTGGAACAATAAGGTCATTGTGATGAGCCACGGCAGCACTGGCGGCAAGCCTGATGCCATCAAGGCAAGCATTCAATACAAAGCTATAGCAAGTGAGGCCACTCGCAATGGATACGTTTTTGTTGTCTATATGCGCAAAGGTCGTGGCAAGTCAGAAGGCGACTTCACTGAAGAAACTGGCAAATGCGACTTTGGAAGTTTACGCCGCGAGCAGGCCGAGGCAGAAGCCCAACTCGAACAAGTGATAGAGCAGGTCAAAGTCAAGCATACCGTCCAGAAAGTGATTCTTATGGGGCATTCGCGTGGTGGTTTTTTGAGCAGCACTTACGCGGCTAAGAAACCAGAAAGCGTCTTGGCCGTTGTTAACCTAGCTGGTGCGTGGAGTGCAGCATGTGAAAACAAGAACAACAACATGGGACGCAAAGACCTTGAAGAATCAAGCAACAAGTTTGCACCTCAGTTTTGGGCTTACTTCGACGCGGATACTTACTTCATGGCGGACAAGTTTAATGATCCGGGCTACGTTGCCTTGAGCCGGATAGCAATGGGCAAAGTCACGATGCGTACCTTTGATGCGGAAGGCATGAGTGACGGGCACGCAACGCCTACCTTCAAACCCAAAGCGTGGGCGGCGGTATTCTTTCCAATGCTTGCAGAAATCAAATAAATCCAACGAAATAGAAAGACAAACCATGAAGACTTTTCTCAAAACCCTCATCGCCACATCGCTTTTGATCGGCAGTCTTGCGCAAGCACAAAGCGTACCTAAGCACCTGCAATTGGCACGAGACTTTGCGGCAAACATCAAGATTGAGAATAACGACTATACGAACACCAAGCCATTCACCTTAATGCCGGGTGATGCAAAGTACGATGGAAAATGGGTGGTTGACTCTGATTGCTCTGCATTCGTAGCAGATATGCTTGATCGCGCCTACCCCGACCTACTCTCTGGACTGACGACGAGAAAGTTTCGCACCCGCTACAGTTTGTTTGATTTGTTAGGTTCGATAGAGCGCGAAGAAATCTTCAAGCAAGTCAAAACTGTGGGCGAGCTGATGCCCGGTGACGTAGTGATGTGGATACACCCCAAGAAAGACAGCTCCGGCGACACGGGGCACGTAGTTTTTGTTGATTCTTTACCTAAAAAGGTGGCTGGGCGCAAACCATTCAAATTCACCCTCGATCAGTATGAAATCCGTGTTGTTGACGTTTCTCAAGAAGCCAAAAGTGAAGATGATCCACGATTCGTAACGGACAGAAGTGAGCGCGCGGCGAATCTAGCAAAAGGCAAACAACGAGGCAACGCTGCCAGTTCCAGCCGAAGAGGTATCGGCACTGGAAGCATCAGGCTGTATGTTGACAAAGCTGGAGCGCTGCAAGGTGTTGCGTTCAACACTCCCGGTGCTGACTTGAAAGAGCCTGACAACGAATACCGCTTGTACATGGCGCGAGCGAATTTGAAAAACTGAGGAAAATGGGGGGCTTTACTGCCTCCATTTATCTTGCTAGTCTAAGGCACACACTCGATTTGCACACTGTCCGACGACATGAAGTGAGAACAATATGAAAATACTTTTTAAAGTATTCCTGGCACTCGCCTTTTTTTCTGGAATAGCGCAAGCAGGCGAACTCCTCAAAATCCCCACTCGTGATGGAATCAGAACCACACTAGTCTAGCATGAGACCCCAAACGCCAAAATCACAGTGTTGGTTCTCGCAGGGGGAGAAGGTGGCTTTGGTCGAGTTGAAAACGGACTACCCACCAGCGGCAACTTCCTAATACGCACCGCCCAATACTGGATTGACCAAGGCTTCAACTACGCCGCATTTGGAAAACCGTCTGACATGGAAGAGTTGGAGCGCAACTCAGATGCGCACTTGGCCGACCTTAAAGCAACAATCAAATTCTTGAAGTCGAAGACAAACATCCCGATTTTTATAGTCGGCACAAGTCGGGGCACTATCTCAGCAACCCGAATGCTGATTGACGATCCAGAGACCAGTATCGCGGGTGGAGTACTTACAGCTTCCCTTGTTGGATATAAAAACGAGGGCGCAGTGCCTAAGCAGGACTTGAGCAAGATCAAGGTGCCAGTATTGGTCTATCACCACTCTCGTGATGCCTGCGTTCACTGTTTGCCCCATGAAGTCCCTGCGATCATTCGCGGCTTGAAGAATTCTCACATCAAGAAATTGATGATGGTTGATGGTGGGTCTAACCCACAAGGAAACCCCTGCCATGGGCAACATTGGCACGGCTTTATCGGAATGGAAAAAGAGGCGGTGGGTCACATCGCTGACTGGATTCGCAAACCTAACAATTAAAGTTGCGATTACAAAAATCCGCCATCTATCCAAGCGCGGTGGAAGCTGCGACAGAAAAAAGGAGGCATTGATTGCCCCCTTTATCGTTACCGTTTACCCAGCGAGCCTTTGCGCTGCGCTATTAGGGTTTTGAATGGCTCTTGCACTGCGACGTTAACGCACCATACCGTTTCAGGTGGCAGGAGAGGGATCAAATGCTCCATTGACTCCGCACCCCATCGTGCATCGTATTTGCCTTGCACCACGATCTTCCCAGAGTGATACACACAGACGATCAGCCTGCATCCCAAGGTGATTTTGTGACACCAAAGCTCCTCATCGCACCTGTCCACTTGGAAGTCATCGGCCTTGATGGCGGCTAGGATTTCTTCATATCTCATAGTTTTCTCCAAAACATTTGCTCGCTGCTGCGAAGATGCAGAGCGATGCACATGGGCTTTACATGACGGGTTTGAACCAGTTGCCTGCTTGTTTAGGCAAAGCGAGGATTTCAGAATTTCACGATTTCATGCCTTGCTAAGTAGCCAGACAATCGCGTGAAATCCTGCAATCGTGAAATCTGCACGGGCATGAAATACTGCAATCCACTGCGCACTTGTCTGTGTCCGCAGCGTTGGCAAAGTCAAAGGCCATTTGCCAAAGTACTTATCGACACCTGACACTTAGTTTCAGCACGGCATTGACCGCTGCACGCGCCTATAGCAAATCAGCCTCTAGGGTTTTTAACCAAGCTCACCTACCCTCTTCAAATTAAGCCCGAAAGGCTTGTTTCGTTGCGGCGTGGAGCGAGCACAAACGAAAGTCTTTATGTCCAGTCATCAAACTACACCCGTACCATTGTTCAGTCTTGGGCGGCTCACAGCTACACAAGCCGCTCTGAACTTCCTTGAGCGCGTGGATCATCAACCGCTGAGTCTTCTCCGTCGTCACGTCATTGGAGACTGGGGTGATCTTGAGAGCGGTGACATTGATGCCAATAAACAAAGCATCGTGGACGGCTCGCGTATCTTGAGTGCATATGTCCTTCGCTCTGAAAAGGTGTATGTCATCACAGAGGGTGACAGAAGCATCACCACAATCTTGATGGCATCGGAGTACTGAGATGCAACAACACAAAGCCACCCTCCCGAGGCGCAAGAGCATCACGCAGCACAAGCACCGCATGCTTAGAAGTGGCCATGCGCCCGGCAAGAACCCCGATACGGTTGTCCACTGGAGTTGACCCTTTTTCACGGACACCTTATCGTAGTGAACCAAGGAGTCCAAGATGCCCCATCCCAAAGCGCCGTACCCAGCGCAATTTCGCCAGCAGATGATCGATTTAGTAGCCACTGGGCGCAGGCCCAGCGAGCTAGCGCGTGAGTTTGGTTGCCACGAGACCAGCATATTGAGCTGGATGCGAGCAGCCAAAGGTGCTGACGGTGCACCATCAGCGCCAGCCACCACCAATGCGTCAGCACCTCTGAACGCAGCCGAGCACCAAGAGCTAATCGAGCTGCGCCGCAAGCTACGCCAAGTCCAGCAAGAAAGGGACATATTGGCAAAGGCAGGCCCAAGTTTGCCGGCAAAAGCGAACAGACGTCCACACCGTCTACACGCTGATTGCAGCAAACCAGGCCGACGCCAGCCACAAACTACCCATCGCAGCCATGTGCAAACACCTTAAAGTCTCCACCAGCGGCTACTACGACTGGGCTGGACGA
>JAYVHZ010000349.1:0-2942 GCA_043770645.1 Undibacterium sp.
TTTCAATTTTGGCTAAACATCGCAATGTGCTGAAATTTCTTGGTGACAGTTACCGATGCACTCAAAGTCCTTCTCCCAAGGGAGAAGGGTTGGGATGAGGGCTCCGGCGGAGGCAAGGCTCATGCGTGGTTTGCCCGTAAAATGGCTGTTCTACTTATTTTTGGTCAATAGGCTGGTATTCAATATGTGTATCCTCCAAGTAACGCTTTCTACAGCCAACGCCATCATCGTGGCCTCTACTTTAGCGACGCTGCAAGTTAGTCTAGCCTGTACCGCCGCACCCTCCCACCCCACCCCCCCACTCCACCCACAAATCACCGCCACCGCCAACGCCGTGATGCAAAAGCATCACATCCCCGGCATGGCAATCGTGTTCGTCAAAGACGGCAAAATAGCCTTTGAAAAAGGCTTCGGCATCACCAAAATTACCGACGGCACAGCAGTCAACACCAGCACCCTATTTAAAGTAGGCTCCATCTCAAAATCGATCACCGCCGCAGCGCTGGCTTTGCTCATGCAAGATGGAAAATTAAAATGGGACGACCCACTTTCTCTGCACATTCCAGAGCTGGAAGCGGCAAATCCTGCGGTGGCGCGGCTCACGATTCGACAGGTTTTGTCGCACCAAACTAAGCTTGATTTAGATCGTTTAGAGCCCTTGCTTTGGCCGCAGCCGAATCAATTTAAGTTTGAAAATATTGTTTTAGGTCTCAAAGTATTGGCTGAAGACGCCCGTATTTCGGGCGTCTTCAGCTATAGTAATCTCAACTACGCGCTTGCAGGCGAGGTGGTGCGACGCGCATCGAAGGTCAGCTATGGCACTTATGTGCAGCGCGAAATTTTTGCCCCGCTCAAGATGCGCTGTGTTGTCCATAACAATAATACCGACCATGTAAAATCTGTCGCCCAGCCGCATGTGCGCGTGGATGGTGTCACCTATATCGTGCGCGCTGACCCCATCGAGGGCGCGATCACAGAGGGGTTGGACGCCGCAGCGGGTGGCGTGCGTTGCGATGCAAACGCGATGGGCAAATGGCTGCAATTTCAGCTTAAACCCCAGTCATCGGCCTTGCGCGTGACTGACGCGCTGTGGCGCGACCTGCACCGCGCGCAGGCGGCTGTGCGCACCGACTTTGATGCAGCATTAAAGCCGACAATGATCGAAACCTACGGCCTCGGCTTGCAGATCGTTGCCGATGCTGGCGAAATTCGCTACGACCATTATGGCGGCGTGGCGGGCATGTTGGCTTATTTTGCGGTCTCACCATCGCACAATAGCGGGTTCGCGGTGCTGCTGAATATGGGTGATGGTGCAGCGCGGAAGGCATTGATAGATGATTTATCGTTATTGATGCGCGGTAAAACGATTCCAAGGCGTGCGCTGGCGTCAAAGGCCGCCGCAGTGCCTACAGCCCTCGCAAAGCGCAAGCCGCTCGATCCAAACGCCGCCGCCGCCTATTTTGGCCGCTATGAAGACCCATGGTTTGGTGAAGTCAGTTTGTGCGCAAGTGCAAGTACAAGTACTGGCGGTGCCACTTTCGACTCGCAAAGTTCACTCCGTTTTCAAGGCAAGCTGGTGTTTGATGAGCAGCAGCGCTTAATCGTGCTCTGGGACGATAAAGCCATTAACTCAGACGCATTCTTACTCTCGGCTGAAACGCGTGACGCCAAAATCCAGCGCTTCACGCTAAAACCGGTAGGCGAATCAGACTTCGATTTCGGTGCCATGCGTTTTCGTCGGATCGGCGAATGCCCTTAGCGTAAATGCCGTGAAGATGGCCTAAAATAGGACATCTTCAGGGTATTTGTAGGCTAAATTTGCTGAAAATCTGGTTCGCGCAACGCCATCGCCCCCGCCCCGTTCTGCCAGCGCGCACAATCGCAACCCAGCGCCAAACTGTTGCTTTTTTGCAACGTATCATTGGTCTGTAGCTGCAGCATCGTTTCTTGCCGAAATAAAACTGCAACAAACGCAACACCTCATCGTGCGTTTAACGGGTGCTTATTTGTTCGAGCTATCCTCCGTAAGTCATTGATTTATAAACTAAAAATAAATAGCACTAAGTGCGTCAATGCACCTCGTAAGATTGAGACAAGTTGTGAACCATTACATATCCCAAATCGCGCCCACCTGTGTGGTAAAAATGTATTGCAATAATTCGATTCTCGTAGCAAAGTGCGATGCAGTGGTACTGAAGTGGTATTATAAAGTTTGTATTGCAACCCAAGCGCGCGTAGAACGATTTGCACCGGGCAGTTGCACCGTCAGTGGCAAGTAGTTACGAATATTCCTCTCTTATTTTGAAACCAATTCAGGAGAACACCCGTGAAACTAAAGAAATTAGCGCAGATTATTTCCCTAATCTGCATTGCAGCTCCAGCCTACGCGCAAGTTGCCGCGCCAGCAGTAAATAAAGACGCGCCTAAAGCGACGCCGCAAAAAGTGGAACGCATTGAAGTAACCGGTTCCAGCATTAAGCGGGTAGCTGATGAAGGCGCGCTACCGCTGCAAATTATCACCAAAGAAGAAATTGATCGCGAAGGCATCACTAGCGCTGAGCAACTCATTTCTTTGCTATCCGCAAACGGCAACGGTGCGGACAATATGTCGTCTAACGTGGCTTTTAGCATCAACGCCAATGAAAACCGTAACAGCGATAGCGTAGCTGGCGCAAATTTGCGTGGCTTGGGGTCTGCTAGCACGTTGATTTTGCTTAACGGTCGTCGGGTATCTACCCACGGCGCGCGCGGTAATACTGTTGACTTGAACGCCATTCCGCTAGCAGCGGTGGCGCGCGTTGAAATCTTGAAAGATGGTGCTTCGGCTGTTTACGGTACCGATGCAATCGGCGGCGTTATTAACTTCATCATGCGCAAAGATTTCTCTGGTGTACAAATCACCGGCGGCACTAACATTACCCACGACGGTGGTGGCAACTCCA
>JAYVHZ010000350.1:0-5057 GCA_043770645.1 Undibacterium sp.
ACCAAAACCGTTATTGGGGATCCGGTGTTAAAAGCTGTAGACGCGCTACGGCAGATGCAAGTTATTGAAGAAAAGACTAAGATTTTTGTTCGTATTGATCAATATGAGCAGTTGACTACGCTTAACGTCGCTGGAACGAGATATGGATCAAGTTGCCAAGAGCTGATTCATAAGGCGTTGGCAGCGCGCGATGGTAGGGTTTCCTATCGAATAGGAACTCGCACTCATGGTTGGGACGAAAGACCTGCGATATATAGTACGACTGATGTTCTAGAACGAAAAAGAGACTTTGATATCCACGACATGGACGAAATATTTCGGCGGCGCGAAAATCGCGGAACATGGTGGTTTCCCGAGTTTGCGCAAGACATTTTTCTCAAGCGAATGAAGGCTAGCGAATACGATCAAGGCGTAAAAAAATCTGATTTGCTCATGAGCGATGTGCTGGGTAAGAGTCTCACTCCGAGCATGCGAGCTGATGGGTATGTTAAATATCCTGAAAGCCGTAGAAAAATAATAGAACATGCGATCGAATCGCTTCCACTTGATACGCCAGATATTTGGAATACGTATATCAAAGCTTTGGCTGAAAGAGATGTGCTGGCAGCTTGGTTATGTTGCGCATGGATCAGACAAAAGGCTGGCAAGCGCAAATACTCTCCTAGACTGGGTGATCCACCGACGGCAGATGTAATGCCGTGGGTAGCCAAACCTTACTGGCATAAAGAGCGCGTTCAACTCGGACTAATGCAATTGGCCTCAGCTAATCGGCAAGCGCCAATGTGGGGCGGCGAGACTGACGTCATTAGCCTTAGTGATGGGCAAATTTTGGTGTTTCTATTTCTGTTGCAGCACATATGGGATGCATGGCTTAGGGACAGGCGAGGGGAGAAAGACGGTGAGTATAAGTTTCCCATTAGACCTGAGGTGCAAAGCCAGGGAGTGCGTGAAGCTAGTGCTGAATGGTTAACAAAGCAAACAGAAGGACCAAACGCACATAAACGAAAAATGTTTGTCAACGCACTTGGCAAACACCTTTATGTCAAACTTACTGACGACAAGGCCATGTCTAATCCGGGCGCAAACGGATTTACTCTTGAAAACGGTGAACTAGCCGCTAACTCAGATGTACGCGAATTTCTAATGGAGGCTGTTGGTTATGGTGACTTAGTTGAAGCGCCACACATTTCTAAAACTAAAGGCGAACGGCGTACTAAGTACTACCTTGTACCAATTTTGAGCCCTTACTTTCGTATTCCAAGTGTTCATACGAAAGAGCCAGAATATGTGACCGTTAAGCAAGTTCGCACATGGTTAGGCGATTCAGAAGACTCGCAACCATTGGCTACTCAATCTGAATTGCTGGGCCATGTATCTAGCGTTCGTTCTTCTAATCAGAAAAGCTTTTGGGACGAGGATGCGTCATGATTAATGGTTCGCTTCGGCCGTGGGGTAAACCGCAATGGTTATTCGGAATGCCATCGCTACGTCAGAAGGACTGGTTTTTGATAGGCTGTGTATCGACGCAAGATCGCTGCCTGTCCACAATCAGACATAAAAATGTTTCTTTTAATATTTCATATGCGGCTTTCTTAGATATTGTTGATGAGAAATCCCAATTCTCTTTCGAAAGTGCGCTACGACGTAGCGGTAGCAAAAGCTCGCTGATGAATGCTATGCATGCAGGAACTTATGAAGTTCAAGAATTTTCCTTGTTTGAACCTTTTAAGCGACTCAAATTTTTGGTGGATACTTGGACGAGCAATCCACTAGCAGAAAACGTGATTCTTGATGTTTCTGCAATGCCAGAAAAGTTTTTTTTCCCAATTATTCGCTGGTTACTTGAATCAGTCCAGATAAAAAATATAGTCATCACATATATGCTGCCAGAGAGGTATACCCACGAAGACCTTGCATATGATGCGCGTGACGCGGGGCAACTTCACACATTCACCTACAGCGGGCCGCAGCCTGAACCGACAATCCAAAATGTAATCGTTGGAGTAGGATTTCTTCCGTTCAGTTTGCCCGATTGGCTTAAAAAAACATACAAAGATACCAATACAGTGAAAGTCACTTTAATGTTGCCCTTCCCATCGGCACCTTCAAATGTACGCAAGGGTTGGGAATTTGTAAGGCGAATTGAGACGAACGTTAAGCTGGCTGACGACAGACAAATATTGAGGGTTGATGCGAATGACCTATCTGCCTGTTTTGACCGTATTCAAACTGTTACTAACGCTGGCAAGACGGCAACGGTTTTTGCACCTTTCGGTCCAAAAGCACACTCAGTGGCGATGTGTTTGCAGGCAATAAAAATGAAGGCAGAAGTGTATTACACGCAGCCGACTTTTTACCACCCTAAGTACAGTACTGGAATTAAGATGGACGGTACTGTTCCGGCTGGTTTTGCTTATGCGATTAGGACGAATGGACACGATCTATATGAGTAATCGCAAAGCGATATCAGCAATACAAAACTGTAATAGGCGTTGTAGATACTTATGCAACCAAATGGTGCAACGCCGGCAAGATCTGAGCATATTTTGAGACTGAGCTTTTCTTTAAGCAGTAGTGTTGGATCATGGCAAAAAACAACAGCATCTCTAAATTGGTCTATTCCACGGATGCAAGTTGTATCTGCCCCGATTGCAGTCAACGAGTAGCGCAATGCCAATGTGCGGCAAATGCAAAAGCGCTGGCTGCTGCGGGCGCTGCTTCTGCCGATGGCATCGTTCGCGTGCAGCGCGAGACGAAGGGGCGGGGCGGCAAGAGTGTGACGCTGGTGCGGGGGCTGGCTTTGGATGCTACTGAGCTGGCGGCGCTTGGTAAGCAGCTCAAGGCGGCCTGCGGATCTGGCGGTACGGTAAAAGATGGCGTGATCGAGGTGCAGGGCGATCATGTGGAGACGTTGATGACGGCGCTGCAAAAGCGGGGGTATGTGGTCAAGCGTGTCGGTGGCTGAATTTTTGAAAACACGCGCTTGAACTGTTCGGAAACGCCAAACAGTTCAAACAAGTCAAGCAGATGCTGGCTTTACTTGCAGCTAAACGAAGCTGCATCTTCCGAACTGCCGTTGCCGTTGTACCGCGCTACTTGCGGGTACGCGCACAGGGGGCGAGTGCGATTTGAGGCCCAGTCTTTGGGGATCTCTAGGTTGGCGGGGGCGGCGTTGCCTGCGCTTGAACTTTGGCCTCTGGAGGTGGCGATGATGCGCTCGGGGGCTTGGCCGCGTTCGACCCAGTTGACCAGCGGGGTGAGGGCGTCGAATTGGTCGGTGGCGGGGCCGGCGCTGCAGTGGTTCATGCCGGGGATGGGGAAGTAGCGGGCGAAGTTGCTTGCTTTGCTGCCTTGCGTCTCGTTCACTCTGTTCCACCAAGCGGCGGTGTCGTCATGCGAGAAGATGGCGTCGCTCACGCCGTGGTACAGCAGAATTTTTGCGCCTCGGGCCTTGAGGGCCTCAAGGTTAGTGGGGTCGAATTTGCCGAGGGGCGTGATTTGTGTGTTTGCGGATTCGGGAAAAGCGGCGCTCGTGGCGTAGATGGCGGCGAAGCCTTCGTTGATGTTGACTGCGAATGGATCGCTGATGCTGCGCGGGGGCGTCATGAAGATGTAGCCGGCGGCGGGGTCGAGGGTTTGGGAGTTCATGAATTTCCATTGCGCCCAGTTGGCCCCTGCAATGCCAGCGTCATACGGGAAGGAGCTGTAGAGTGGCACGCCGGATGTGGTGGAGCCGCCTGTATGGACTGCGGCGATTTGGGTTTTTTGCGCGGCGGTGAGGCAGCTTCCATCGCGTGCTCCGCTGCAAGTGGGTACATCGCGCGCGAGGTCGAAAGCTTTTTGGCAGGCGGCGGTATCTTGCACGATGCCGTCTTTTGCGCCATCAAGTGCATCGCATTTTCCGAGAATGGCGTTGGCTACCGTTTGGCGCTCTTGCGCTGTGAAGGCTGTGCCGAGGTCGGGCAGCTTCACATTGGGCGCGAAGGGATGGTTGACGGTGGCATCCGGCGTGGCCAATGCTTTCCATGCGGGCAGTGCCCAAAGTTGCTGCAAAGCGGCATTGGGTAGGCGATAGCCGGGCGCGCCGACCAGATAACCATCGTATTCATTTTGGTAGCGCGAGGCTGCCACCAGCGCATGTCGCCCGCCGTTAGAGCAGCCGCCGATGTAGGAGCGATCGGGGGCTTTGCCGTAGGCTGCGGCTATCAATGCTTTGGCCATGGGCGTGAGCTTGCCCACGGCTTGGTAGCCGTAATCGGCTCTAGCTTGCGGGTCTTCGCCAAAGCGTGGGTTCTGACGGCCCGTGTGGCCAGCGTCGGAGCTGATGACGGCAAAGCCTTGCGCAAGCGCGCCTGTGAGCGGGCCGCCGCCGAGTGCGCCGAGCGCGAGTTGCACCGAGCCATCAATGCCGCCGTTGACCTGATGATAAAAGCGGCCATTCCAATCTTTGGGCAGACGCATCTCAAAGCCAATGGCGAAGTCTTGATCGCTAGTGCCTTTGCGTTCATGCATCTTGCCTTTAACGAGGCAATGCTCAGGCGCGTTGTATGCGGTGGTTTGCGCGCCTGTGCCGATTTTTCCGCTGGCGACGCTTTCCGCTGATTCGATGCGGGTGTTGTCAAACTTGAAGCTGCTGGTCAATTGCACACAAGCGTTTAATGCTGCGGGCTTAGCCTCGGAGAGCTTGGCCATGCCGGTATCGTTGCCGCTGGGTGTGGTGTTGCACGCTACTAAAGTGATAGCGCTCAGCGCAGTGAATACGCGGGCTAACTGCCGATTTTTCTTAAAATTTTGCATGAAATGTCTCCTCAGGTTGTTATTTGGATACTTAAGGCAAAGCCAAAGCACGCTGTTTAAATGCAGCGTTCTTTAAACCAATCAGGAATCTCAATCGCTTTGATGCGGCTCGCGTCTTCAGGATGCTTGATACACAGTGCGCGGCGCTCCGTGCCCTCGCAAATCAGCGTGTCGCCGCGCATCACGCGATGGCGCTGGAGGATAGTTTTTCGCCCCCAATCCTCTACGCTCGTATGAATCTGCAGTCGCTCGCCGTAAGT
>JAYVHZ010000351.1:0-8758 GCA_043770645.1 Undibacterium sp.
TTATTCTTACACCTTGAAATCGAACACATCAAACTTTATCAACCACATCTAGGAGATCACATAATGCATAAATTTCTACTAATTGCGACTGCATGCTGCGCATTTGCAGTCGGCACAGCGCACGCCCAAGTTCCAGTTCAAGCTAGCCCCGATCATGAAAAATTAGTGGCGAGCGCCGATCCTCAACTTGCCGCCAATAAGCGCCTTGTCTATGATTTTTGGCGTGAAGTATTTGAAGGTGGCCACATGGATCTTGCAGAGAAATACTTGACAGAATCTTACATCCAGCACAACCCGACAGTGCCAACTGGTCGTGCGGGATTTGTGAACCTCTTTTCCAAATTCACAAAACCTAAGCCTATCGAAGCAAAAGTCAAAGCACCTTTAGTTTCCATCGTCGCAGAAGGGGATTATGTGGTCTTGAGTTTCGTTCGCACCCTTGCTGAGCCATCAGATCCAACTAAGAAATACACCACCACTTGGTTTGATAAGTTCAGAATTGAAAATGGCAAGATTGCGGAACATTGGGACGCAGCTCAGAAGTAGTGAATCGCAAGTCTTGGAATTGTTGAGCCAAGATAAAATAAAGCCTAATTAAAATAAAAACTCGGTCTGTCATATTATTCCGTCGACTATTGCGACAAACCGAGTTTGGGTTAAGTAAGGAGTTTCGAGTTCGCTTACACGCTTCTCGAAACTTCCATCTGCGATAATCGACATTGATGCTTGATCAATGCTGATGCCCCAGCCTCACTCCAATCGCGGGATGACGCGCCACCAATTCTTTCAGTGCTCGTAAGCTTTCTAAATTGCTCGCATGATCGCGGGTATAGTCGCCGGATTCTAAACCCTGCTCCCAAGCCCATTTAGTGTGCGAAGTGTCACCAACAATTAACACCGAGTCTTGGGTGCGACGAAGCAGATAGGCCGTGCTGCCCTACTTAAAGTTATCGAGGACGAAGACATTAGCCAAAATCTGCTCAATGCTCATGGCTCATTACTCATGCCGATGGCACGCAACAAAATAGTCACCGGGGTTGATCGGCCGCGCCACTCGATGATGCTATGCCCAACCCTGCGCTGAATAATACGATGGTTTGCAGAGAGCGATAAAATTTGTTCATAAGATATTTTTTAAGATTTCTTATAAATCAAACCACTAGCAAGACGGATATTGATATCGCACAGTTATTTTTGTTTGATCTGGCGAGTAAACACAATGTCTGCAACCCCGTTTTGCAGATCCATTTGCAAACTCCTCACTTCACCCTCCGGAGCAGTATTGAACAGTATGCGCTGCTTATCAAACATAGGATCAACAACAGCGCGCTCCCCTAAAAACATGTCGTAGTGCCAGTGTTGCAATGGTGTGACCACGCCGTGAAATTCAAAACTTAATTTACCCTGATGTTCTGTTACTGTGACTGTGCCATATGCTGGGTGTAGAAAGATGCCTGTAAACTCACTCAGTGGATGACTAGGCTGAGTACCAGTAATTCGCTTTTCTGGAAGCACGGCATCCATATTGTGCTCTTCTCCCTTGGCGAGACGTTCCAACCCACGCGCACTCCAATCCACCCTCGATAAATGAAGCAAACGATCGGCTGCCGCTCGTGAGGTGTAAGAGTGCGCGCTGGTCATGAAAAGGTTAGCTAATACCATAATGCCGATTTTATCATCGGGAAACATCACCATAGAACTGGAGAACCCATCGATGATGCCGCTATGCTCTATTCTACGGTGCCCTCGGTAGAACGCCGTGAACCATCCCGGTGCATAGCCCGTCGGTACAAGCTCGGGCGTGACGTCGCCGTCGCTGAGCATTTGTGGTGTATGTAAGAAATCGATACTCTTAGCTGACAAGATTTGCTTGCCTTGGTATTGCCCTTTGTTTAGATGCATTTGCAACCACGCGGCCATTTCATTGACACTGGAAAAAATTCCACCTGCTGGCGCAATGTGATCAGTCGGGCTGAACGGCATTACCCGCAATGGCTCATTTTTGTCTTTTTTATAGCCAAATGAAAAATTACTGTCCCGCTGACTTTGCGCCGCACTGAAATTGCTGCGCGTCATTCCTAATGGCTGGAGAAAACGTTCACTCACGGTATTTTGCCAACTCTTACCGCTCACTACTTCAGTCACGTGACCGGCGGCGATATACATGAGGTTGTTGTACTGAAATTGAGTACGGAAATCTTTGCCCGGCTCCAGATACCGCAAGGAATCTGTCATGCCCGCAAGTGTGAGGCTAGGGGCGTTGTACCAGACCATGTCATGTCGGGGCAAGCCGGTGCGATGGGTGACCATATCGAGCAGACTCACACGCTCTGTGGCCAAATTGTCTTGCAATTTAAAGGAAGGTAGCCAGGTTTTTACCGGCTTGTTCCAATCCAGCTTACCTTCCTCTACCAGCGATGCGATAGCGGCGGTCGCAAACGATTTGGTACTGCTTCCAATTTGCAGTAAAGTGTCCGCGGTCATGGGTAGTTTGCGATCTACATCGCGCAAACCATGGCCTTTGGCATACAGGACTTGATTGCCCTTGACTATGACCACCGCCATTCCTGGCACATTCCATTCTTTGCGAATTTTTTCGACCTCTGCTTCAAAGCCAAGTAAAGCGTCATCTTGGATCGCTGAGTGCGATTGCTGGGTAAGCGCGATGCTAGACTGTGGGACACTCAACAATGAGGCAACGACCAGCGCGGCCATAACGATGTTATTCATTTTTTTCTCATTTACATTATATTTAAACGATAAATTGAGAATTGCTTTGTCGAACGACATCCACATTCTCAGCTCTGTTTGATTGTAGCGAGATCTGGCTATAGCGAAAACGCCAAAAACAGGTTAAATTCTGCCAATGACCGCGCCTCGCAATATCGCTATTTTGAGCTTTGATGGCATTCAGATACTGGATGTGACGGGCCCGGCCGCCGTTTTTGCGGCCGCTAACGATGCCGCAGGCTATCCATTTTATGCGGTACATATTCTCTCTGCCGATGGCGGAAACGTACAGAGCAATAGCGCTATCGCATTGGCGACGCAAGCGGTGCATAGCATAGCGCCAGAAACCATCGATACTCTCCTCATTGCTGGCGGCAGCGAAGCTGGTATAGCGCAGCTTGTCGCTAACACGACGATACAAACCTGGGTATTGCAAACCAGTGCGCATTGCCGACGTTTAGGCTCTATCTGCACTGGCGCGTTTGCGTTAGGCGAATTTGGCTTACTCGACGGCAAACGCGTCGCAACACACTGGGCCTTCTGTACGGATTTGGCACAACGATTTCCTGGCCTGGAAGTCGATCCCAACGCGCTTTATATTGAAGATGGCAAGATATGGACCTCGGCCGGTATTACGACCGGAATCGATATGTGCCTGGAATTGGTGGCCGCTGATCTTGGCAATAGTATCGCCAATGCCATCGCCAAACGACTGGTGCTATACGCTAGACGGCCAGGTTTTCAATCTCAGTTTAGCCCTATGCTGTCGGCACAGTCACATGCGGATCCGCAATTCTCTCAGCTCATAGAATGGATCAGGGCGCATCTGGCAGAACCATTGGATGTCGCACGTCTGGCCGCGCAAGTGGCAATGTCCGAACGAAATTTTTATCGCAAATTCACCGACGCTGTTGGTGAAACGCCTGCGCATTTTATCGAGACTTTGAGACTAGATATGGTACGCCAGCTTCTGGCAACCGGGATCTCGCAAAAAACGATTGCTGCCCATTCGGGCTATGCCAGCCCGGCGCAACTCGCTAAGGCGTTTGAGCGGCGTTTTGGTATGACGCTAGCGGTGTTCAAAGAAACGCAAATCGAGAGAGTGTAGGCGTCCTCCTAGTGCTTTTCGAACATTTGCTATCTGGACGCTGCAGCCATTATGCATCTGGAGCCTCGCTGCGCATCTAAGATTCTCGCGCCGTCACTTAAGTGCGCCTCAAGCCCGACCAATAGCATGCAAACATCCATTCACTTTGGCAGTATTCCACCTATTCTTGGCGTTGATGAAGTCTTGTCGTCTCAGTAGACTTGCGAGGTTGGTGATAGCGTTTTTTGCTGTACCAGCTAACAGCGCTAGCACTCAACACAACTATTTCGTAATGCGAACTGACAAGGATCTACCCGATGAAAATGTATCAAGCACTTTTTCTCCTGCTCATCACCATGAATACCGCGCTAGCCAACGCGGCAACGGATAAGACCGATCCTGGTAACGCTAGCAGCATTGCCCAATTGCGTTTTCTTGATAAGCAGGAAGAAATTGCGATGGCACTAAGCGCTGGGCCAGAACACGTACGCGCCGAGGCCAGCGTTTTTGTTTTTGGGCGTGCCGGATATGAAAAAGTGAAGCAAGGCAGCAATGGTTTTATTTGTCTGGTCAACCGTGACGGCCAACAAAATGGCGGTGACACCTTGCGTCCGACTTGTTGGGATACCGAAGGCAGTGCCGCGATTGTGCCGGTGATGTTACGTGTTGGTGAGCTGTTGGCGCAGGGACAATCTGCAATCGAGATTAAACATGATATCGATGCCGGCTATAGTGATGGTCGTTTTTTTGCACCACGTAAGAGCGGTATTGCCTACATGCTGCTGGGAGACATCCGTTACGATCACACCAGCAAGACAACGATCAGCTTATTTCCCGGACATTACATGATCTATGCACCTGGTGTAACGAATGCTGATATTGGTTTAAGCAAAACAGCAAAACATGCACATTCGGGTTTGCCTTCTATTTATGCAGGTTATTCCGGCGGCGCACACAACGCGTATCTCATCGTATTAGCCACTCCCGTGAATGGCTCGCATTAAAATTTGCCTTAGTCACTTTGATACAAACCAGGTCAGGCTTAGCAGTGTGAATTCCGCCATGCCCTCCTCGCTACAGAAAAACAGAAAGCATGAACAATTTATACCGCAACGGCATCACTAGTCTGGCATTGGCCTGCTCAAGCATCGGCGCGTTCGCTGCCGACACAAGGAAGCAAGACCATGCACAAGTCGCGCCAAGTTTGTATCTCAATCAGCAAGCTCTGCAAATGAACCAAGGAAGTCGTCTCATTGTTCCGGGTGGCTGGCAGGTGCAAAACAACGGCGATCTGTTGGTGCTCGACATGCCAGAGCAAGGTGGAAAGATCGCGCTAGTGGAAGTGCAGGCGGATGACGCGGCGCAGGCCATTGCCGCAGCGTGGACACGCTTTAAACCGGACTTCACACAAGCACTGCCGAAATTGACCGCCTTGCCTGACGAAAACGGCTGGAGTGCACGGGCGCTGGCCAGTTACCAAGCTTCCGCAGGTCGCGAAGATTTCGCGCAAGCGCAGGCGCGCCGAGCCGGTGTCTTTTGGAACGTGATCCTCAGTGTCGGTCAGGCGGCGTCGTTCAGCAAGCGCGCGGTTGATGTCAGCATCATTAAGAGTAGTCTATTGGCGCCAGGCTTTGAAGGTGAATCTCTGCAAGGTCGAGTACCGCATCGACTCAATGCCGGCCGCATTGCACAGATGAAAAGTTTCTTGGCCGATGGCATGGCGCGTTTACATATTCCCGGCCTTGCCTTCGCTTTGCTCGACCGTGGCAAAGTGGTGTATGAGGGCGGCATGGGCGTACGGCAACTCGGCAAGCCAGAATTGGTAGATACCCATACCGTCTTCATGAATGGCTCGACCACCAAACCAATCACCACGATGTTAGTGGCGAGTCTGGTTGATCAGGGAAAGTTGCGCTGGGATCAGAGCGTGACTGAGGTTTATCCGCCCTTTAAATTGCGCGATGCCGCCACTACCAAACTGGTACAAATACGCCATCTTGCCTGCGCCTGCACTGGTGTGCCAAATCACCAAATTCAGTTGTTTTTTGGATTTCGTCAAGTTAGTCCAGAAACTTTGATTGCCCGTCTCGCTGACGAACCATTGACCAGCCCTTTCGGTGAGGTCTACCAATACAGCAATCAGATGGTGGCCACTGCCGGCTATGTCGCTGGTCATGCTGCTTATCCCAGCTTGGCGCTAGGTCCAGCCTACGATAAGGCAATGCAGAAATTGATATTCGACCCACTCGGTATGGCAGACACCAGCTTCGATATGAAACGTGCTCAGCGCGCCAATCATGCAGTACCACATGGCATAGGTGCCGACGGCAAGACTGCTGTGACAGCGATGGATTTGAATTACTCTCTCGAGGTGTTCCGTCCCGCCGGTGGTGCATGGACTTCCATACACGACATGGCGCGATTTATGCAACTAGAGGCGAGTGCAGGGAAACTCCCTAATGGCAAACAACTGATTCATGCAGAACAGGTGCTGGCGCGCCGCATACCGCAAGTCGCCGCTGCGTTACACAGTTACTATGGTATGGGCGTGGGCATCAACCAGAAACTTGGAATTACCTCAATCAATCATACTGGTACCACATTTGGATTCAATAGCATCAGCTTCCTTGTACCCGAGAGTGGCATCGGCATGGTGGCCATGTCGAATACAGATCAGGGTGTGGGCTTGTTAAATTTGGCGCGCCGCCGATTGCTGGAATTGGTCTACGATGCAAAACCGGAAGCCGAATCCACGCTCGTCAAACTGGTAACTCAAAATGAGAATGACGGAAAGGAAAAGCGTGCTCTAGTCGCCAGTGCAGATAGCAGTCTTGAGGGACAACTGGGAACACATTATGCGCACCCAGTTCTTGGCAAACTGACCGTTTCCAAATTGGGGAACTCGCTGTTTTTTGATTTTGGCGACTGGAAAACCCGCGTCATTGGGCGCAAAGACGAGCGTGGCGCTGTTCTCTTCTCATCTATCGATCCGAGCGTTGGATTCGTCGATTTTCGTGTCCACAATACAGAAAGCACGCGCGCTATCGTGATCGAAGTGGGACTGGAACGCTACCAATTTGACGAAGTGGCGAACGGGGCTGCGAAGTAAGGAAAACGGTGCACGGAAAAGAGGGCCAGTTCTAAGTTTGGCTTGAAGCGGCATTAAAAGCGCACCCGTGCTTATATCCTAGATTCCTCTGGCAAGGATGATGACAGATCAGCATTGATGCTTGATCAATGCTGATGCCCTAACCTCACTTCAATCGCAGGATGCCGCGCCACTAATTCCTTGAGCGATCGTAAGCTTTCCAGATTGCTCGCATGATCGCGGGTATAGTCACCAGGCTCAACGCCCTGCTCCCAACCCCATTTCGTGTGCGAAGTATCACCAACAATCAACACTGGACCTTGTGTGCTACGCACTAGATAGGCGGTGCTGCCCTTAGTGTGTCCGGGAACGGCTATAGCAAAGATACTGCCGTCGCCAAAAATATCGACCACCGGACGAGAAGATGACGACAAATTTGCCGCATTAAACGCCCATTCTTGTAAGGGCGGACGATTGGCAAGTAGTTCGTCAGTAGCGGGGCGAACGATCATATTGAGCCAATAGCTTTCCGTGGTTTCGTTCATACCCACATAGATAGGCGCAGTCTTGGCGATATCAGGTAAACCACTGATGTGATCGAGATGTAAATGGGTTAAAAACACACCAGACAGAGCTTTCGGCAACTGTTCTAGAACGCTGGCGGTACTCGTCTTTAACTGCATCTTCTCCAACTGCATGCCTTTGCGCAGCATCCAATTCACGCCAAATTTGGCCGGATCTTGCAGTAGTTGCGCGGAGACGCCAGTATCGATCAAGTAGTGACCTCGTTGCGGATGCTTAAGCAAATCCGTAAATATTTGTATCGCCTCGTCCTTATCCTTGAGCTGGGCTTGACGCGCTTGTGGCGAGTCTAAGTTGAGTAAACCAGCTAGCGGGACTGACCAATCAGCCGAAACAACGCGCGTAATCGTGATCGGACCAGGCTGGTCGATCAGGGCTTCCATCGCGGTGAAACTGCTCGGCGTGCCCAAGCTGCTGACCTGAGTAGGATGATTACTGGCAGAACAAGCTTGCAGCAACAACAGACAAGACAAGGACAAAATAGTATGGAGAATTTTCATGATGAATAACCGGAGAAAAAATAGTTTGTGGAACGTGTTTATTGACGTGGCTATTGACGTTTATGATTGGCAGGAACGTAATTACCAATCGCTTTTCCTAAGCCAAAGAGCGGCATGTTGACGTAGACATTGCTATGGCTACCGTCCTTGATTTCGTAGCACTCATGCCAGATGCCCACCGCAGGATTGCCATCACTGGCTTGTTGAAAGGCACGCCAGGCAGGCAAATGTTGGCGTTCTTTACTTCTGGCGTAAGCATGCAAGAGTTCTAGCGAGCGCCAGTACTGCAGTATGATCATCGTGCGACCATACCAAGCGTCTGCATGCAAAAGCCCCAGTTCAGGCTGTTGAACCAATTCCGTCAGCATTCTCGGCATGGCGCGCGCGACTGGTAGCCATCGATGCACATGCAAGGGTTTATTGATGCGCATACCGATCAAGAATAAGACAAAATCGTCTGGCATATCGGCTTTCATACGCTGCGGATAGATCATGTGCTTTCCCCCCTAAATTTAAGTTTGAGGCAGTGTCGCATATCCAAATATCTGCGACAATTGCCTAAATTTTGATGTATCCATCTGAATTTAAATGGATGTAGTCATTATTTGACGCAGTTTTTGCGATAAAAATGTGATTCAAAGAGGCGCGTATGGGCTTACGTTGGGATGATGTCAAACTTTTTGTGACCGTCGTTGAACAAGGTAGCTTGAGCGCCGCAGCGCGCGTGTTACGGCTCGGACAACCGACCTTGAGTCGGCGTATTGGTGAGCT
>JAYVHZ010000352.1:0-7978 GCA_043770645.1 Undibacterium sp.
CAACGATAGTGAAATCCGAAAAAGCGCTATTTTGGCGGGAGCACTAGATTGCTTCATCTCCATCGATGAGCAAGGGCACATCATGGATTTTAATCCAGCCGCAGAAAAAACTTTTGGTTACACTTCGTCCGAAGTCATCGGACAACCGCTGCACGAGATCATTATTCCACCCGCCATGCGAGAAGCCCACAAAGCGGGGATGCGAAGATTTTCACAAACAAAGAAATCTCAGGTTTTGCAGCAACGATTGGAAATGACCGCGGTTCGAAAAAATGGTACTGAGTTCCCGATTGAAATGACCATCGTAGGCTTCGAGATTGATCAGCGACAGTATTTTTCGGGTTACATCAGAGACATCAGTGCGAAAAAACAGATGGAGGAGGAAAACACCTGGACCCATCGATTGCTCTCACAGATGATGAAGGAGCTTGAGTATCAAAAATTCGCTCTCGATCAACATTCTATTGTCAGCATCGCCGATGCAACTGGGAAGATCACGTATATCAATGAGATATTTAGCGCCATTTCTGGCTACAGCGAAGTCGAAGTATTGGGCCAAGATCACCGCATGCTCAAATCTGGCCTGCATAGTGCAGCGTTTTATCAAGACATGTGGGAACACATCAGCACAGGGAAGGTTTGGCATGGACAGATCGCCAATCGCACCAAGGGCGGCGCAATCTATTGGGTTGAATCAACCATCGTTCCTTGGCTAGATGAGCACGGCATCCCTTACCAATACATCTCCATCCGTACCGACATCACCAAGCAAAAAGAAAACGAGCGCGCCTTGGCGGAAGCACGAGAACGCGAACTCGCAACAGGTTTTGAGATTCAACGCTCACTCCTGTGGGGAAGGGTGCCAGATTTACTGACTAAAACTGCCATCTCGACCTACAGTGAAGCCTCACAGGGTGTGGATGGAGACTTTTTCGCCTTTACCAGATATAGCAATACCTGTTTCGAATTACTTGTCGGCGATGTCATGGGAAAAGGCATACCGGCAGCCATGATAGGTGCGGCCGTTAAAAACAGCTACAGCCAAGTATTAACAGAACTGTTGATTAACTTCCGCGTGAACCAGACTCTGCCATCCCCTGCAGAAATTATTAACGCCCTTCACTATTCGCTGACGCCGAGATTGATTGCACTCAATTCATTTGTCACCTTGGCCTTGTATCGATTCGACAGTGAGAAAGGTCAATTGACCTTTGTCAATGCTGGGCATACCGCTGGGCTATTACTGCAAAAACACACCCAAAAGATACAATCCATCCTCGGTGATAATTTACCTATTGGTGTGTTAAAAGAAGAAATTTATGTAGAGCGATCGATGCCAATCGCTTTTGGCGACCTGCTCTTTGCTTACTCGGATGGCATCACGGAAACGCGCGACCATGCCGGCAACGAATACGGCGAAAGTCTGTTAGTGGATCACATTGAAGCCTGCAATCGCGCGGCACTCCCGCCTGCACTGATACTACAATTACTGCGACTTGAGCTGCGCACTTTCTCCAGCAATGAAAGTCTAAGTGACGACCAAACGGCCATAGCCATACAACTATGCGATTTCAATGATATTTATCGACATATCAAAAAGGAACGACAAGATGGCATGGATGTCATCGAGATACCTTGGCGTTTGAAAGAGCTTCATATCCTGCGTGAACAAATCGCAAGAGTCGCCTCACTACTGGATCTGCCCGATGATCGTAGGGATCAATTAATTTTAGCGGCTTTCGAATCGGCGACCAATGTCATCCGACACTCGCCAACACGATTAGCAGACCAAACATTACACATGAAAATCATCGCACAAGATGATGCCGTTATTGTTGAATTATTGTATGTCGGAATTCCATTTACACCGACATCGTCAACAACACCTGATTTTAGCGGCGGTAGTGACGGCGGTTTTGGTCTTTATATTATTCAGCAGGCGGTCGATCAAGTCAGCTACAACGAACCGTATCCAGGCGTGTGTTCTATACGGCTAATACAACATTATGTGGAGGAAGATAATGAATGATTACTCTCCAACCGACAGTTTATCGGCGTCGATGCAAAAATTCACGCGTATTCTCAATGACATTGCAGACGGTACTTGCCTCGCTCAATGGGATCAGATTTTACACGAGGCACAAGCCACAGGACACCTAGAAATTGTGGCTATGGTGCATGCTAGCCGACGTCTTGAAGACCGCTTGCAACGCAGCAATCAACACGCCAAATCGTATTTTCAATATGCACTGAATGGCATTATCGAAACCGATCAACAAGGCCTGATTTGTCATGCCAATGCGGCGGCAGCAAGCATTATAAATGTGCCGATGCGTTCCCTGCTTGAACATAACTTTCTCACGCTTTTTGCCAATCAGACAGCGAATGACCGTTCGCAAGCCCACCGACATTTTGATCTCTTGCGAGAACAGGGCATTAGCAATTCAAGCTTGCGACTAAAAGGTAAAGACGACAGTGACGCTTCGAGAATCGTCGAATTATCTTCGATTGACATTGGTGGCGACAGTATCTTGCACGTTTTTGATGACGTCACCGCGCGCCAAACACTCGTCGAAGAGACCGAAAGAGCCAGACTGGCGGCGGTCCAAGCTAGTCAAGAAAAAAGTCGATTTCTGTCCAACATGAGTCACGAAATTCGGACACCACTCAATGCCGTTATTGGCATGATTGAACTACTGCGTTTAGGCGAACTCAATCCGGCGCAAAAAAATTACGTAGAACACTTGTTAGCATCGTCCCATGGTTTACTGGAGTTAATGAACGACTTACTCGATTTTTCCAAGATCGAGTCTGGCCACATTGATCTTGAAATGCAAACATTCCAAGTCGACCAACTTGTGCAAGATTTAAGCGACATGTTCTCACCAACAGCCGAGAAAAAAGCCTTGCTGTTCGCGACCGAACTGCCGGCTAATTTGCCGCAAACGATGGTCGGAGACGTCTTCAAAATCAAGCAAATATTGCGAAACTTGTTAAGCAATGCGATTAAATTCACCGAGCATGGACAAGTCTCCCTTGCGATCGTCATTGAGCGTGACGACACACTTCTCAGTGAGGATCTTCAGTCCGATAGCTACCATCTTTGTTTTCAAGTGAGCGACACTGGGATTGGTATGTCAGAAACCGACACCTTGCGATTGTTTTCCTCGTTCTCGCAGGCCGACACTTCTATAACTCGGCGCTTTGGTGGAACAGGTCTCGGCTTGGCAATCTCCAAGCGCTTAGCCCTCCTCATGGGAGGCGATATCGAGGTCACTAGCCAACCGGGGCAAGGAAGCCAATTTAGCCTGAGAATTGCACTCAAGAGCGCACAGCATGCCGACACTGGCGATGCTCGAAGCAAACACCATCAGGTCACGCTGACACCAAATCAATTTGCAGGCGCCAAAGTCATCATTGCCGAAGACAACATCACCAACCAACTGGTGATCGGCGAACTACTGCGGTATGCCGGAGTTCACGTTGATATTGTCGATGACGGCCAAGCGCTATTAGATCACCTGAGTCAATTCGACGCAGAGGATTCCACCCTGCCTTCTCTGATTCTTCTTGATGTACAAATGCCGCGACTAGACGGCCTGACGGCAAGCAAAATAATACGACAGCGTGGTTTTAAATTAGCTTTAGTTGGACTCACCGCGGGCGTATCGCAACACGAAATTCAACAATGCCACAATGCAGGAATGGATGAAGTTCTAGCAAAACCAATACAAATGAACGCCTTACTTTCTTGCCTTCATCGATGGTTACCAAGCGCGCCACTGGAGAATCTGTCAGTTCCCAACGACCATCCCGATGAAGGCGCAAGGATAGAGCTGCCTGGGATCGATCTTAACGATGCGTTGCCGCGCTTTTTAGGACGACGCGATTTACTAGTCAAAGCCCGCGATGGTTTCTTGGAGCAACACAAGACCACTCGACACAGCCTATCGACGTACTTAGAAGCCCAGTCATGGCAGGAAATCCGCCGGTTAGCGCACAGCATTAAAGGCGCATCCGCCAACCTCAGTGCACATGCAGTGAACAAAGCCGCTAGTCATCTAGAACATGAACTAGACGCATCGAAGTATCCTCATGAAGCGGCAAGGATAGCGCAAATGATTGACACTTTGTGGCATGCCATCGATGCCATGAAAACGGAAGATACCCCTTAAATTCCTAGCATAACGCTAGCGAATACCCCTGCACTGTTTGCTAAAAGTTTTCACTCCTGACACAGTTGCCCCCCTTTTCTGCCTTTAAATAGAGCCTATACAGAGATCGCGAATTGTTCGCCACTTTGTATAACAAACGTCAAGCTGATTGACTTAAAACTCGACAAAGGACAGAAAATCATGAAAGCACTCATTCTTGCCGCCGGCCGTGGTACGCGAGTTCAACCGCTAACCCATACTGTTCCAAAACCCATGATTCCCATCGTCCATAAGCCAGTCATGGAAATGTTGGTCGATCAATTGCGATCCCATTACTTTCTCGACATCATTGTCAATACGAGTTATCTAGCACCTCAGATCGAAAGCTACTTTAGAGATGGTCATCGCTTTGGCGTCCGTATGGCGTATTCCTTTGAAGGCTATGAAAAAGATGGTGCACTCGTCGATGCGGCGGAAGGATCGGCTGGCGCGATTCGCAAGATACATCAGCATTCGGGTTTCTTTGACCGTACTTTCTTAGTCGTTTGTGGTGACGCGATCATCGACCTCGATCTCACCGAACTGTTACGGGTCCACCGTGAAAAAAAAGCGATGGTCACCATTGCCCTAAAGACGGTACCGTCAAGTGAGTTGCAGAATTATGGTGTCGCCGTTCAAGATGCCCATGGCCGGATTACGAGTTTCCAAGAAAAACCAAAACCGGGGGAAGAAAAAAGTCGGCTGGCCAACACGGGCATCTATATTTTCGAGCCAGAGGTTCTCTCCTGGATACCAGAAACAGGGCCCTACGATATCGGCAGCCAATTATTTCCACGCTTGACAGAAATGGGTGCGGAAATCTACGGGGTGGAGCTGCCATTTCAGTGGCTAGATATCGGTCGTCTACAAGACTACCACCATGTCGTCATGCAATCGATGCTGGGCTACGCGCCGCCCTATGATCTTCCCGGTATTCCTGTGAAACCCGATGTATGGGCAGGCCCCAATATCCGCGCCAACTTCAATAAGATAGAAACTCAAGGACGCATCTATATTGGTGGGAGCGCCTCAATTGGTGACGGTTGTACCTTAGTTGGCCCAGTCGTCATCGGCGCCGGTGCCGTGATTGAGGCTGGCACCTATCTCGAAAACACCATCGTAGGCGAATACACACGTGTCTGCGAGGGCGGCTATTTTAAAGGGAAAATTGTTGGCAATGGCTACTGCGTTGATGCCGATGGATCCGTATTGGATGGTCGTCATACGGATACCGCATGGCTGTTCCGGGATGCCAGAAGCCTACAAGTACCGCTCAACTCGGATCAATTAGCGGTATTAGAAAATGCCAACAACGCGACGTCTCACTGATTGTTAGGTCACGACATGAAACCCACCGTCTTTGATCCGACCCAATTGAAAGGTCTAGGTATCAAACCACTCGCCAGCTTACTAGCACATTGGCGGGTGGCACTTTGGGTCATGTGCATCGTACTGATCATCGCCGTTCCGATTGTATGGATCAAGGGAAAAGCCAAATACATCACCACATCCACCGTCCAAATTGCACCTCGCTACATGAAAAATATCAAGGACGATAACGAATTAGATTTTCAATCCAATTCTCAATATCGTCAGTTCGTCGAACAACAAGTGCGTAGCGTCGCGCGTTATGACATTGTCGGCAAAGCACTCAAAAAGCTAGGAAGCAAAGCTGATTTTCTTAAACAGCCAAAAGAGTCCGAGCGCCGGACAATAGAACGTTTGCAAGAACGTCTTGTCATTCGTCCTGTTTCAGACACCTACCTGATGCAAGTCTCCATCGCCGCTGAGAGTAAAGATGGCATCGCCGAAGTCATCAACATGATTGTCGAAACCTATCTCGCACAGATGAAAGAAGAGCAGATGTTTGGCTCTGACGAAAGAATGAAGAATCTCGATGTACGGATCAAAGAACTTTTATCGCAATCGGCCGCAAAAACAAAAAGAAAAATGGAAATCGCCCTAGAACTTGGGGTCTCAACCTTCAATGATGGTGATGGCAATCCCTATGACAAACTGCTATTGGCTACCAGATCTGCGCTAGCGGAAGCGAGAAATATTCGCCTTGCTGCCGATGCCAAGCTTGCCGCCTATATTAATGCTGGCGAGACTGATATCACCACCAGATCCATCAATGAAAGCATCCTGACAGATCCTGGTTTAAATAGTTTTAAAGCCAGTCTGAATAATCGTCGTGCCGCGCTACTCACGGCCATCTCAGGGCTCGGCCAAGATCACCCAGCCCACACTGCTGCACGCCAGGAGTTACGCGAGATTGAAGCCGCGATCATGCAACAAACAGGTACTTTGGTTCGTGAGGTGAATAAGAGTCTGTTATCACGTTATCAAATGACACAGGATCAAGCACGACGTTATGAATTAAGTCTGGAAGATATCTTGGTGAACCAAGAAAAATCGAGCGCTCGTTTTGCCGTCCTATTTAACGAAGCCTTGAACTTAAGCAACGAGATATCACAACTGAACAAAGAGACAGATGACTTCCGTCAACGTCTGAATTTTTTTGCTGCAGAGCGCGGTTCTTTGGGTTTTGTGCGTTTGGTCACGCCTGCACTTCCACCGGAAATTCCTTACGGGATGGGTCGTAAAAAATTGGCCTTTTTTGCTATTCTAGCCGCTATCTTTGCAGGCCTGAGCGTACCAATCCTGATCGATTTACTTGATCGCCGTATCCGCACGGTCAATGAAGTGGAGCGCACCATGGGCTTCCCTTCACTCGGTTGGATTATCGAACAAGATAATCTCGCTGCCACGATGTTTGCGCAAGATCAGATACGTCGCATAGCAGGTGGTCTGATTCGCGAAAAGACCAATCACGCTACGCAGGTCTTTTCCTTATGCGGGGTCAAGCCCGGCGCCGGTAGTACAAGACATTGCATCGAGCTAGCAAAGACTCTCAATGCACTTGGTTACCCGACACTGGTCATTGAAGCAAACGCCTTCCGACCCGATCCACGATTTATTTCAGACAAGCCAGGCTTAAAGCAATGTTTGTCAGGTCAAAGTGAGCCTATGCAATGTGTCGTCGCTGCCAGCGAAGGCATGCCCGATCACATTGCCGTTGGCAGCGTCGCTGGCGACGTCCATCTCGATCGTTTAGATCGTTTATCTGAAACGATCAATCTGTGTGCACCTCACTATCAATTCATTTTGGTCGATATGCCACCGCTCTTACTATCCGCTGATGCAGAAATCATGCTCAATCATTTAGGGCAAATTCTTTTAGTCGTCGAAGCCGGCGCAATCAGTCGCGGAGAATTATCAAGAGCAGCAAGAATCTTAGATAAAACCGTTTCGCAGGCGGCCGGTGTGATTGTCAATCGAGTCAAGACGGTAGAACGCGGCGGCTATATCCATGAGCTTTTGGTGGAGTTTTTGACCCAACGCAAATTCAGCGAATTCGAATCCCAAAGCGATTGGCGTCTGCAAACACAAAAACTGCAGTGGCCTCTTCTGGAAAAAATGAATCAACAATACAAACGTCTACTTCAACGATTACGTCCAACGATGTCGAAAGAAAAAAAATGACTACTTCATTCAACTTATTTGACGCATTTGAGCGTATTTACTTGATCAATTTACCGGAGCGAAAAGATCGTCTGCGTGAAGCGCTAGCGGAACTTGAGCGCGCTGGTATTAGTCGCACAGACAAGCGCTTGCAGATCTTCGCAGGAATCAAACCAGACGATGCGGGGATATTTCCTAGCAGGGGCGCGCATGGTTGTCACCTGAGTCATCTCAGCATCATCCGGACGGCGATCCACGAT
>JAYVHZ010000353.1:0-3525 GCA_043770645.1 Undibacterium sp.
GTTCAATGTCAATGATATTTTGCGCTGGCCTGGTGTGATTGAAGAAGCAGAGATCAGTTCAGAGCATCTGCAAGAAACAATTACCGAAGTAATCGACGCCACCATACAAGAATTTATTGCGAGTCGCGAACGTGAAGGCGCTGCCTTATCCGCGGTACTTTTACGTTGCGTCGATGAGATGGATGCGATTGTTTTACGTATCACGCCTTTATTGCCATTGATGCTACAACAATTTCAACAAAAATCCATTAACCGTTTAGAAGAAGCGCTGGGCTTAGCTTTAGACAAACCAGAATTAAGCAACGCGCCGAGTATCTCGCGAGATGAAGTCCTAGATAGAATTCGTCAAGAAGTCACCATGTATGGCATACGCATTGATGTTAGCGAAGAATTAGCGCGCTTATCAGGTCATTTGACCGAGACCCGCCAGATTCTCAAAAAAGGTGGACAAGTCGGCAAACGCTTAGATTTCATGATGCAGGAATTAAATCGCGAGGCCAATACCTTAGGTTCAAAAGCAGCTCTGAAGGAGTTGGCAGATGCCTCGATGGAATTAAAACTATTGATTGAACAAATGCGTGAGCAAGTCCAAAATCTTGAATAAGCTTCGTATTGTGGACTCGCAATAAGGCGCTTCATACCGTTTCATATTTAAAAAAACCTTACTGGCAAACGATTATGTCAACTAGCACTTTTACTTCTGGCAGTTTGTTTATGGTTTCCGCACCTTCAGGTGCTGGGAAATCATCCTTAGTTAATGGATTATTGAGATTAGAACCACAACTTAAATTATCTATTTCTTTTACCACTAGACCACCCCGACCAGGCGAAGTTAATGGCCGTGAATATCATTTTATTACGCCAGAAGATTTTCTGATTCGAAAAAATCGTGGTGAATTTTTAGAGTTTGCTGAAGTTCACGGCAATTACTACGGCACTTCAAAAATTTTGATTCAAGAAGCCATGCGAGCGGGTACCGATATCTTGCTTGAAATTGATTGGCAAGGCGCGCAACAAGTTAAAAAACAATTTCCTTATGTCGCCAGCATTTTTATTTTGCCGCCATCGATCGAAGCTTTGGAAGAACGCTTAAACAAGCGTGGACAAGACTCGCCAGAGGTAATTACGCGAAGGATTTTGGCTGCCGGCGGCGAAATGGCGCACGCTCCAGAGTTCGAATATGTTATCATCAACCAAGATTTTGATTTAGCATTGTCAGAATTGAGTGCTATCGTTAAAGCCACTCGCTGCCGGACCTCGCAACAAACTGTACGCAATGCTGCAGTTTTTACGCAATTAGGCATACAAATCAATACCACGTTCTAAGGAAATATCATGGCTCGCATCACCGTTGAAGACTCTCTCAAACAAATCCCAAATCGCTTCCAATTGACTTTGTGCGCTACCTATCGTGCACGTCAATTACTTCAAGGTCACACACCTAAAGTCGACGCAAAAAACAAACCAACGGTAGTCGCATTACGCGAAATCGCTGAAGGTAAAATCGGCATCGAGATGTTGAAAAAAGTTCCATTTTAATTGCGAATTGCGCGGCTAACGTGAAACGGCTAGGGATAAAAACGTATGACTTTGCAAGACGACAAATTATCCATTGCCAACACCATATCAGTCGCGCTGACAGCAACGCCTACGACCGCCATTAACTCATCTCCAGTTAGCAAAAAAACTCGCATTAACAACCATTCCCCGCTGGTACCTAGTCAACACGCAGCCGTTGCCTCCATCACCGCTTTAACCACCCGCCTCGCTGATTACCTCACTCCCGCTGACCTAAAGCAAGTCAAGGAAGCCTATCGCTTTTCTGATGAAATGCATCTTGGTCAAGTTCGTAAGTCGGGTGAGCCGTATATTTCGCATCCGATTGCGGTAGCCGAAATCTGCGCGGAGTGGAAATTAGATGTGCAAGCCATCATGGCAGCGCTACTGCATGATGTGATGGAAGATCAAGACGTAAAAAAAGAAGAACTAATCGAACGTTTTGGCGCGCCTGTGGCTTCCTTGGTCGATGGCTTATCGAAGTTAGAAAAAATAGAATTCCAAAGCCACATTGAGGCACAAGCGGAAAATTTCCGCAAAATGCTGTTGGCAATGGCACGCGATGTTCGTGTGATTCTGGTAAAACTGGCAGACCGCTTGCACAATATGCGTACTCTCGGTGTCATGTCACCAGAAAAACAAAGACGCATCGCCAGTGAAACCATGGAAGTGTATGTGCCCATTGCACATCGCTTGGGTCTGAATAATATTTATCGCGAATTACAAGACTTGTCGTTTGCGCACATTTATCCTTTACGTTATCGCACCTTGGCAAAAGCCATTAAGGCCGCACGCGGTAACCGCCGTGAAGTCGTCAATAAAATCATGGCAGCAGTAAAAACCACCTTGGCTGATGCTGGCTTGGAAGCGCAAGTCGATGGCAGAGAAAAAACGCTATACGGCATTTACTGCAAAATGCGCGACAAGCAACTGAGTTTTTCTCAAGTTCTCGATATTTATGGTTTCCGTGTTGTTGTCGACAATTTTCAGAGTAGCTATTTTGCCCTCGGTACTTTGCATGCGCTGTATAAGCCTATGCCTGGCAAATTTAAAGACTATATTGCCATCCCAAAATCTAACGGCTATCAATCTCTGCACACCACCTTGATTGGTCCCTACGGAACACCGGTCGAGTTTCAAATTCGGACAACGGAAATGCATCGCGTTGCCGAATCAGGCGTAGCTGCACATTGGCTCTACAAAAACGAAGATGCGAGTTTGACTGACCTGCAACAACGCACGCACGCTTGGTTGCAATCTTTACTTGATATTCAAAAACAAACTGGTGATTCGGCAGAATTTTTAGAACACGTCAAAATCGATTTATTTCCGGATTCGGTCTATGTATTCACCCCAAAATCAAAAATCTTTGCCCTTCCGCGCGGCGCAACAGCACTTGATTTTGCCTACAATATTCATACCGATATCGGTGATCAGGCGATCGCAACACGGATCAATAATGAGCCCGTACCACTGCGCACTGAGTTAAAAAATGGCGACATTATTGAAATTATTACTTCGCCAAATTCACGTCCCACACCAAATTGGCTGACCTATGTCAGAACTGGAAAAGCACGTTCGGCGATTCGGCATTATTTGCGCACCATCAATTTGAATGAGTCCACCGAATTAGGCAAACAATTACTCGCCCAAGCCTTGGTATCTTTGCATCTCAATCCTGATTTGCCAGCTTCGCTTGTGGATAAACTACTCAATGAATCAAGCGCCAATAGTTTGGAAGAAATACACACCGACATCGGCATCGGCAAACGGATGGCTGCACTGGTGGCACGTCATATTTTGGATCTGGTCGAAAACGACTCACCATTAATCCCGTTCCAACACATAGGCGATGAAAAACTCAACAAGCCTGACCCGGTCATTATTTATGGCAGTGAAGGCGTCTCGGTTCAACTCTCACCGTGCTGCTTACCGATTCCGGGTGACAATATCGTCGGTCAGTTGAAG
>JAYVHZ010000354.1:0-13111 GCA_043770645.1 Undibacterium sp.
GCTGAAACAGTACAAGAAATTTTTTCACCAGTAGAAAAACTGCGTAACACCATTGAAGGTCGCAAAAATGCATCATCACCAATGGGCGCGAGCTTGCAATCCGCTTTGGCGAATATCAATGCCGCGAGTCAAGGCATCAACGACGAACAAATTGAACAAATCATTACCCGTTTAGGCAAAGCTGGCACAGTTTACATCATGGGTTTCGGCATCAGTTCACATTTAGCTGGCATGTTGGCATTACACCTACAACCCTATTGCAATCGCGTGACCGAAGTCGTCGCTTATGGTGGTACCGAAGTTGCAGCAGGTAATTTAGCTAGCATTTCGGATAAAGACGTATTGATCGTGATCTCTTTTCCACGTTACGCCTTAGATGTGATTCGCCTGACAGAATTTGCCCGCAAACATTCCGCATGCATTGTGGCAATCACAGATTCATCTGCATCACCGATTGCACAGCTAGGCGATTATTTATTATTAGCACCAAGTAGCCATACCGTATTGGCTAGCAGTTCTACCGCAGCAACCGCCGTCATTGAAGCATTAGTTAGTAGCATGATGGTATCCAATAAGAAAAACGTCGAGAAAGCGATCCGTTTAACAGAAGCGCTCTCAGGCTATTTACACAATAACGACAACTCACCAAGAACCACGCAACTGGAAAGTCGCAAGACGAAAAAGTAAGCCCCCCTCCCTTTTTTCTATCAGTAACGAGCACTTTAAATAGAGCTCGATGGGGAGCGCTTTTTTTCAAATTTTTTAGTCACACTTTTTTAAACACTGAGGAGTACAAAGAAATGAAACATAAACAACAAGGCTGGCATGCCGTACCAAAAAAACTCACAGCAGCAACCTGGTCTGCCTTAGGCGTCATGGCGATCTTGAGTGTGGCTAACGGCAATGCGATCGCACAAACACAAACTGCAGAAGTCACTGTCCAAAAAGTCGAAATTACTGGCTCTTCCATCAAACGTATTAATGCAGAAACTGCTTTGCCCGTACAAGTTATTAGCCGCATTGAGATCGCTAAAACGGGCGCTACGACTGCAGAGCAATTGCTGGCCACCTTGAGTGCAAATACGGGCTACACGCAAGAATCAGCGAGTATCAGTGACAAACCAGGCTCCAGTGGCATGTCAGGTGCCAACTTGCGCGGCTTAGGTGTTTCCTCGACTTTGGTATTACTCAATGGTCGTCGTATGGCGGCGTTTGCTTTCGGTGGTGAAGGTACGGATTTGAATTCGATCCCACTGTCAGCAATTGATCGTGTCGAAGTTTTGAAAGATGGCGCATCTGCTGTCTACGGTGCAGATGCAGTCGGTGGCGTCATTAACTTCATTACCCGCAAAGACTTTAGAGGCTTCGAAGCGAGCGTGAGTGGTATGCGCACAGACGAAGGCGGCGGCGGTGATAAGTCAGTTAGCTTGTTAGGTGGTTTTGGCAATCTTGCGAATGATGGATACAATATCTTCGCTAGTCTTCAACACAAAAAGAATGATCAGTTACGCACAGCACAGCGTGATTTCGCAGTTAGCGCATGGCGCCCATTAGAAGCACGCGGCTATCCTGATAACTTTACTTCAGCGAACACGTTCCCAGCTGGCATCTACTCAGTATCCCCTAGCCGTTATTTGGGCAATCCAAGTGCGCCAGATTGCGCAGCACCATCAAGCATCTTGATTAACGGCGCTTGCCGTTTCGATTACCAAGCAGCGGCTGACGTTTATCCAGAATCACAAAAAACGAATTTAATCACACGTGGAACTTTCGCAATCAATGCTGACCACACGCTGATTGCAGAATTTACCGCATCCAAAAACGATGCCAAATATCGCTTGTCACCAACTGGCGTTAATGGCGCTCAAGGAACCCGCAGCAGCGCATGGACTTATCCTGCTGGCGGCCCATTCTATCCAAAGACCTATGTCAACTCTGCTGGACAAACTGTGGCGACTGACGGCAAGCCTTTCAATGTCCGCATCCGTTTGACACCAGGTGGTGCACGCACTAATGGCCAAGAATCCGAACAACAGCGTTTATTGTTGGGCGCGGAAGGCGTAATCGCAGGCTGGGATTACAACACAGCTTACGCGCACTCTGTTTCTGAAAACACGCAGACACTTACTAACGGTTACTACGATAGAGCACTGCTCTTAGCTGCATTCAAAACCGGCAAAATCAATCCGTTTGGCGAACAAACTGCAGAAGGTATGGCGCTATTGGATTCAGCAGAACGTAACATCGATGGTCGCAAAGGCAAATCAACTACGGATGTGTTTGACGCACGTTTCACACGTGAAATCGCACAGCTTGACGCTGGTCCAGTTGGCATGGCGACAGGTATCGAATTCCGTCGTGAAAAATTAGAAGATAACTCTTCTGATGAAATTTTGGCAGGAACGATTTACTCCACTTCCAAATCACGTCGTGTTTCTGAATCACGCGATGTGAAGGCTATTTTCGCTGAATTCGATGTCCCGTTGACAAAAGAATTGAATGCGCAGATGGCGATACGTCACGACTCATACGGTGGCAATATCGGCAGCTCGACGAATCCAAAATTGGCATTGCGCTACCAACCAAGTAAGGATCTCTTGTTCCGCGTTTCTTTCGGCACAGGCTTCCGCGCACCAACCATGAAGGACTTAGACCCATCAGCGGTTGAGACCTCAACTGGTGGCTTGTATTTCGATACGATAGGCTGTACGAAATTCAAATCACAATGCTTTAGCGATCAAATCCCAACGACAGAAGCCGGTAACGCCAACCTGAAACCAGAAAAATCGAAACAATTCTCGATGGGTGTTGTCTGGGAACCATTAGCTGCATTCTCTGCAGCGGTCGATTATTGGAGCGTTCGCAAGACGGATGTCATTAAATTTGCTCCAGAAACCTTGATCGATACCGATCCTGAATTCGTAGAAAAATCGATTACTCGCGACAGCGATGGTTTCATTGAAAACTGGGCGTTGACTGCACAAAACCAAGGTAATGAAACCAAGAGCGGTATCGACTTGAATCTTGCTTATCGCACCAAGTTCGAAGGCATGGGCAAATTGACGACACGCTTGTCTGGTACTTTGATGACAAAGAGCGAGCAACAGTTCTCTGCCAATTCAAAAGTGTTTGATAACTTGGGCAAATGGGGCTTTGAGTATGTGACACCAAAATGGCGTCATCGTTTGAGCGCAGACTGGGATATCGGCAATTGGGGCTTCACTGTTTCCAACAGCTTCCAGTTGCATCATGAAGATCAACAATTAGATCCGAGTGGTAAACGCCCAACAGTTGCGTCCTATAGTTTGTGGGATCTGCAAACTGGTTACTACGGTTTCAAAGATTTCAAAATCACTGGCGGCATCTTGAATGTTTTGAATACAAAGCCACCATTTTCTAACCAGACTCTGACGTATTTTGCTGGCTTTGATTCAACCTATGTTGATCCACGCGGACGCGCTTTCTATGTCCGTTTGAATTACGCATTTAAATAATCGAAAGTTTTACAGCGGGCGAAGAACACCTAGCCCGCTGTCGTAAAAAGTACTGATTTCTTGTGCGGTAAGTCCCCCGCATTTGGGGTAGCATCCTTGGATGTTTACCCCTTTTTTTATTTGTATTGACCATGACTATGATGATCTATCCTTCCTCTCTCTCAAAAAAAATCCTAAGTCTTGGAATCGTAGCAAGCCTGCTTCTAATTACATTCAAGTCAGATGCGAATACGAGTCAGAATAAACGACAGGTATATGAAAGCATCAAAGGCTCTCTAGTCATCATTGGCGGTGCCTTGCGTAAAGATAATGCCATCGTATGGGAAACCATAGTCAAACAAGCGGGAGGAAAAGGCAGCAAAATAGCGATTATTCCTGCGGCATCCGGAAATCCACAACGCGCTGCAGAATTCGCGGCATCGGCACTCGATGCACACGGCGCAAAGGCTTTTATCGTACCGTTATCAAGCAAATATGCCGACAAAGATGCATCAAGAACACCGAAAAAAATTCGAAACGATCCACATTGGATACAGCAAGTTCAACAAGCCCAAGGAGTCTATTTCACAGGCGGAGATCAATCTAAAATCACCGCTGCTTTGCGAGAAGACAATGGCCAGTCCAGTCCTATGCTAGAAGCAATCTGGTCAATCTATCGTCAAGGTGGCGTGATAGCTGGCACCAGCGCAGGTGCCGCCATGATGAGTACGACCATGTTCAGCAATGCCAAAAGCGTTCTTAGCACACTTAAATTCGGGGTGAAAGATGGTGATGAAATTGCCGACGGTCTCGGTTTTATTGGATCCAAAGTCTTTATCGATCAGCACTTAATTATTCGAGGGCGTTTTGCCCGCATGTTACCTGTCATGCTGAAGAAATCTTATCAACTCGGTCTCGGCATTGACGAAAATACAGCGCTTCTGGTGCGGCATCAAAATGAAGTCGAAGTCGTCGGCTACAAAGGCGCCATCTTATTCGATTTGAGTGGCGCAAAAACAGATCCCAACCATGCTGAATTCAACCTTCAAAATGCAAACATTTCCTATCTTTCACATGGTGATCGCTTCAATATCGCCACAAAAACAATCAGTCCATCAAGCGATAAAGCGCTGATCACGTCGACGCAGTCTGAGGATACTGACCAAGCACCAACATTTCACCCCAACATTTTAGCCAATACCGCAGTCGTCGAATTGATGTCGCAATTAATGGAGAGTAAACAGACAGTCGCAAAAGGCTTAGCTTTTGGCGATCAAAACAGTATCAAAGGGCAATTGGGTTACGAATTCGTATTTACCAAGAAAGCGGACAGCACTGCGTATTTTTCCAGCAGCTCAGGCGCAGAAACTTTTACCATGTTGAATCTGAACTTAGATATCTATCCAATACAAATGACGGCGCCACTTTACCAATACTTTGACTCCAAAAAATCAAAGTAAAAGCTTGAAATTTTTTATTGCTATGCGTCGCTGATAATTGAAGTTACTAACTAGACCGAATGATAACGACATTCGCATCAACAAAAAAGCCGTTCAGATCAATCTGAACGGCTCGAGAATCAAAGCAATTTCCTCAATAGAGAATAATCACTTCTTTGCTTTTTTTCCTGCTGCAGTTGCTGGCAAATACGCCAACGGATCATTCAAACCACTTTCATAAGCAGTCACGACTGTTTTTGGACGCATGCAAGTTGCACCTAATGTTGTGGAATCTGCAGAAACAGAGTTAACACACACTTGCAATTTCATGATTTTACTTTGTGGAATACCTGCTGCTGCTGCAATTGAAATGACAGAGTGATGATTTGCACCACCTGCGATCAATTGATCCACTGTTTTTTGCAAATTACGGCTATTTGTCAAAGCAGAAAAAATACCATCAACAGATGTATCAGCTGGCTTTGCAGCTTCAATCGCAAAAGCATTTCCAACCAAGGCCAAACCCAAACATGCACTAACAAATATTTTCTTCATAACAATCTCCTTATTTCGACAAACAATTTTGCCTAACAGCTTGATTCTAGTGAGTTTTTCGTACTCTGAAAAGAAGTAAATACGAAAAATGCTGAAAAAGTTTTCGAAGTTAAAATTCAGACAAAATCTTTGTTAAGGATTTACGACATAAGCCAGTTTTCGATTTATCGTCACTAATGCTGGCGTTAAATTAATAGGCTTTTTCTTGATTTGGCAAATCTAAATCGATGCCATCAAAATCGCTTAAGGGAATTAAGTTAATTGCATGACCGACAAACGGTGTCCGCTCATGCCACCCGCCATCTCTAGCTGGCACTAACCAATAGCCGTCTTCATCGTGCGCAATCCAAAATCGGGGACGTTGCATGTATTCATAGAAAACGATTGCCATGTCAAACGACGGAATAAATTGGATAACGATTCCACTCTGGCTCATGAAAACGACGTCCATTGGAGAAAATAAAATTCAAAACCTCTTCCTGATTACTTAATCGATCTGGATGTTCGATTTTCCATGCTTCGAATTTTTCTGCCAATTCTGGTTCGGTTTGCAACATCTCATAGGCGCTATCTTCAAACACATAATCAGAAAAGGCTTCTTTCTTTTCTAATACGCTATTGAAAAATCCCCAGCGGAAGAAACTATCATGCGCCTGTGGTTCCAGCGTCTCAATCGCATATCGCGCATTTGGCTGATTTAGTTCCACGATATAGTCACCTGCACGTGCATGAAGAGTTTCAATTTTCGTCGTTAACACCATTGCATCATGGAACATATGCCCTTCGTAAGCATTAGCACGAGAGATGACATCCTTGACGTGGTAAGTTTGCACTTGAATTTCCTGATCGACGATCAATTTTTGCAGTGCCACACCATTCCATTGCAAGCGTTCAATCACTTCACGCCAGGCCTGCGGAATCAAGTAGGCTTTTGGTGTATTGATGACGACATCTTCAACGAAATGATCGAAGTACGCGATATCCTTTTCCCAAGGCTGATTGCGATCATAAGACAAACGCATATAGTCACCAATCTTGCTCGGGCTATATACAGCTTGATAACCCTTAAAGCGAAAACTCGACGGACGAGTGTGATCCGCTTTCCACATCACTGGCCATTGTGTTTTTTGTGAAGCGGCCTGACGCGCTTGCGCTCGTAAAGATTGAATCTGTGCGGCATTCATGATCGTAAAATTCAATACCACGTCGACCAAGGCCCGCATGGAGTCATAACGATCGGCATAGGGCTTAAGCATGTGGGTTTCTGGCATAAAACCGATGGTGTGATGCAAGGCTGCAAACCCTGTGGAAAAACGCGGTACTTCTAAGAAGTCTTCGATACCATCGTCTGGTGTCACTTTAATGGGATTGACGTAAGGACAAGTCGGCCAACCGCGTTGTTCCATGTCTGCATAAATTGTCGGTAACATCGAATTACGCAAAAATGGTCCTAAGCCATCGCCGAGTTTGTCGGCCTGCGTTTGAATCAAGGTCATGGTGTAACTGTAATCAGCACCATTGGAAGTATGGGTATCGACCATGACATCGGGATCCCACATCGTAAAGAAACGATTAAACACTTGCGCCGCCAAGCTATCGCATTTAATGAAATCGCGATTCAAATCCAGATTACGTCCATTGGCACGGAAGCCAAAAAGTTCCGGGCCATCTTGATTTACACGCGATGTATTTTGACGGTTCAAACTGCCATCTACGTTGTAAATAGGGATAAATAAAAATACCGTGTCACCTAAAGCGGCACGACGCTCGACCTGAAGGCAAAAATCGCGCACTAAGGCCATACAAGAATCAATACCTTCGGGCTCACCAGGATGGATACCATTATTATTGAAAAACACGGGTCGTCCAGCGGCCTTCAACACTTCACGATCAAATACACCATCAGCGGTAATCACACCTGCATGCATGGGGACACCGCCATCCGATACACCTATCTGTTCAAAGCGTAAAACCTGAGGGAAATTTCGCGCTAATTTTTCATAAAATGGAATGCAGTTTTCCCATGTCGTTGTTTGGTTTCGATTACCTAATTCATAAGGAGTGAGATAGGCGACAGTTGAAGAGATAGGCATGATGAAGGTGTTTCTATAAAATGGAGAAATTGGCAATAATTGTAGCATCCGAACATCAAAATTTATCACGTAATAGCGCGGCACCTACCAAACAAAGCCCCATGCAAACAGACGATCTGATTTCCCTAGTTACAAAAACTATGCCCTTCGGCAAATACGAAGGACGTCTATTGGCCGACTTACCCGGTCATTATCTGGGCTGGTTTGCTCGCGAGGGTTTTCCGCGTGGTGAGATCGGTCGTCTGTTGGCAATCATGTATGAAATTGATCATAACAATTTGCGTGATTTGCTAATACCCTTACGCAAACCCATAAGCAAGCCCTAAAAAGTTCAGAAATCGAACAAAGTACCGAACAACAATACTTTGCATCCCAGCTCATGAGCCCACACAAGTAATTTTAGTGTTCCTAAATAAAAATAACGACACTGCGATCCAAGTTAATTGCGTGAACAACAAGCTGTTTAGTTCCATCATCTACATACCATGAAACTAATCGGCCAACCAAACCACTGACGTACAGAGACACACTACTACCTGTGAAATTACAAGATACTCCCCTCCGTCTTGTAATTTCGTGTGTCTCTGTATCGATGGGGTTATCAACCAAAACTAGCTCATCAAGCTAAGGCCTCATAATCAATTCCCGATCAGGCGTTTACGCACAAAATGGATATGACTGCGTAAACCGTACAATTCTTCCGCATACGATAGTGGAATCGAAATGTGGTTCACCTTTTGCTCTATGTCATCGAGACGTTGCAATTGTTCCTGCGCAATTTGCTTACGCTGCTTTGGCGTTGCTTCATCTAATGCCTGCTCCACAGAGCGCAACTGCCCATACCAGCGATAAATACGGGAGCGTACTCGCCATACATATAAAGGAGGAATAATTTTCGACAAAGGCAGCGCCAAAGCGCCGAACGCAATCAACCACACCCACATACGTTCTAAAAAATTCGACATCCAAAAACTCATGTATCGCTGCAAAAATGGCGGACCATTTTTATAGAATTTCTCAGCCTGTGGTTCAACTGCAATCTCGGTATAGCGATCTGATGGAAATTCACCCTGCCTGCTAAACCAATTACCACCACCATGAATTTTTTTTGCCGCTTGTAAAAACAAACTGATTAAAGCTGGATGCAAACTTTCGTGGGCAACCAAGGTCGCCGTTGGTGAGATCAAATGATAGTCGCGCGCAGGAATATCCTTGCCCATATCCACAATACCGCGTGGCAAAACAACATGGGACAAAAAGGGGAAACGCCGGGTATAAGCTTCCGCTTGGACAAAATCAAAGAGTTTTACGCCTGGTGTTTGTAACAGCATCTGTATCAATAAAGAGTCCGATGCAGAACTCATCACTAAGACATCCACTTTGGCATCGAGAAATGCGACCGTCGCCGGGGTATTCTCTAATTGCTCAATCGTGATATCGCTTTCGTCCAAATTGTTCACCGACAGAATTTGTGTAAATAAACGTCGTACGCCAAATCCATCAGGCCCGACATTGATACGCTTGCCTTTAAACTCAGACAAACTACTGATCTCTTTCTTGCCGCGATAAAAAATCCAGATCGGTTCATAGAACAAACTACCTAAAGAGATCAAACCTCGTGCCTGCGCTTCTGCTTCATTGGTAGAACCGCTTTGCACGAAACCGATATCGATATTGGTATCGGGATCTGCAATTTTTTGCAAATTTTCTTGCGAGCCCTGCGATTGATGTACGCGTAAATTAATCTGATTTTTCTTCAGTTCTTCCGCATATTGCGTAGCAAATCCTTGATAAGGGCTATGCTCTTGTCCTGCGCTAAAATCCAGCGTACGCCCTGGCGCTGGGTCAACAAAATAATACGCAGCGAGGACAACTGCGATCACCATGAGACCTATCGGCCCAAACGCAATCAATGCATCTTTCGTTGAGACGAGCGTAAACTTTATCTTAGACATACTGACTGACTCCATAGATATCAACAACTACATTGTCTGATATTCGGCAGCAAATTCATCCAAACCAAGTACCATCTCTGCGAACGCCAAAGCCACCTGTGACGGCTCACCTTTCACACCTAACTCAATATGCCGGCGCATGTTTTCGCTGCCGACACTCGGTAAGCTAAACACCTTTATCATTGGATACTTTGCCTCCAAAGTTTCCATCATTGGTGTCAATGTCGATTCTGCGACTTTAAACACCAAAACAGCTTTCTCGGTTTGTGGTTGCAGATGAAATAAATGTGGGTAATGGGTATCCAATACCCAAGCAATCATTGGCCATGCCATCACTGGAAAACCAGGCACAAAATAATGCTGCTTAATAGCAAAGCCGGGAATTTTATTGAATGGATTCGGAATAATATTGGCGCCCTCTGGAAATTCACCCATTTGTAAGCGCCGGAAATAATCCGGTCCGTTCAAATCCGTTGGCATATCGAGGGTCAAATTCATTTCAACAATCCGTTGATGAATCAAGTCTTTCGCTTCCGGATGCAAAACTAAAGGAACACCCAAAGCCGCCGCCGCACATTGGCGGGTGTGATCATCTGGCGTTGCGCCAATTCCACCAGTGCTAAAGACAATATCTCCGCTAGCAAAACTGCGTTGCAAGGTAGCGGTAATGCGCGCCCGATCGTCGCCAATATATTCCACCCAATCTAGACTCAGGCCGCGTTCCTTGAGAAGAGCTATCACCTTAGGTAAATGCTGATCAACGCGCTTACCAGACAAGATTTCATCGCCAATGATGATCAATCCTATTGCCATGTTTTACTCCTAGTTCTCTAAAATTTTGTCATCGACAAGCAATGCACACTGCGTCGACTTTGCGCTTATGTCATGACGCCATTGTTGTAAGGCATCAAGACAATAATGTTGATACCAAAGTCCGGTGAAAATAAAGATCAACAAATAAACCCAAATTGCCAGACTGATGAAGATGGGGAAGAAGAAAACCGAAGCGACAGACATCACCCCACCCATCCACAAAATGGATGGCAAGCTACTGAACCAACCAGCGATCAAACCGATTAGCAACAAAGATCCACGATGTTTTGCCACTAGGGCGATACGTTCATCTTTATCCGCAAACATCGCTAAGGCATCGTAACTCATTACTCGATAAGTCAACCAACCCCATAGCAAAGGCTGTAATAAGACATAAACAGGCGGTACCAAGATCAAAGGCAAAGTTACGATCCAGACAAAGACAAATAGAAAAAACGATCCCAGCGAGAACCCCAGACTAGACAAAAACGAGGCTCCTTGGCGTTTTTCCAACAATGGAAAATCCCGTGCTCCGACATGTTTGGCGATCGTTGGCATCACCAATACCCCAATAAATAGCAGACTCGTGATAATCACCAGCGGCAATAACAACCACATCGCCACTAAAGGAACAACCAAGGTTTTTAACGCTAACAAGCCTAAAGAATTCAAAACCTGACTGGCACTAGAAAACCCTTCATGCCCAGAGAAATAGGACTGAAAAAAATCAAACAAGGCTTGCATACGCCACGCCATCAAGCCCCCCCACAATAACAAGGAAATAATCAGGGGAATTATGCTCAAAAGCAAAATTTTGAAACGAAACTGAGTTGCTATCGCACGTACCCAAGAACGCATTACTGCAGATAAATTCATCAATTAACCTTTGCAATTACCAAAATTCATTTAAATAAAAAAAATGAAAACAACGACTGTATGCAGCCATTCTACCTTGCCTTGAGGACAAGCAAGGCAGCAAGAAAACACAAAACTCTGCACTTTTCCACTAGAATGCCGACCACAGATGCTATTTGATTCTATTTTTTTGAAGGGAAAACCATGTCAGAAATCACCACCGTTAGCGGCTTACAATACGAAGACAAAATTGTAGGAAACGGCGCCGAAGCAACTACAGGTCAAAATGTCGAAGTGCATTACACTGGCTGGTTACAAAATCCAGACGGCACAGCGGGCAAAAAATTTGATTCTAGCAAAGATCGCGGCACACCATTTGAATTTGCTCTTGGCGCAGGTCAAGTCATTAAAGGCTGGGATGAAGGCGTGCAAGGCATGAAAGTTGGCGGCACTCGTGTGCTGACAATCCCTGCAGCACTTGGCTACGGCCCACGCGGCGCAGGCGGTGTGATTCCACCGAACGCAACCTTGATCTTTGAAGTCGAATTATTGGGTGTGTGATTCCCGTTAATCGACTATACAAAACAAAAAAGGCTGACATCGTCAGCCTTTTTTTACGAATAACCGCAAGCCTATTCTTGAATGAAATGCTCGCGATAGTATTTCAACTCTTCTATCGATTCGATAATATCTGCCAAAGCAGTATGTTTCTGATGCTTTTTAAAACCAGCCAAGAGAGCTGGTTTCCAACGACGGCACAGCTCTTTTAATGTTGACACGTCCAGATTACGGTAATGGAAAAACTCTTCCAATTTTGGCATACCACGGAACATAAATCGTCTGTCCTGACAAATCGTGTTACCACACATCGGTGATTTACCTGCAGGAACATAAGCTTTCAAAAACGCGATCAAGGCTTTTTCTGCGTCTGCCTCGGTCACCGTGGACGCTTTCACGCGGTCAATGAGGCCAGAACGACCATGTGTTCCTTTATTCCAGGCATCCATTTTATTTAAGACTTCATCCGATTGATGGATCGCAAAAACCGGACCTTCCGCCAACACATTCAACTGCATATCGGTGACAACTACGGCGATTTCTATGATTTTATCGTTATCGGGATCCAGACCAGTCATCTCCATATCGACCCAGATCAAATTCATTTCATTGGGTTTTGCTGGTTTGTCGATGACGGTGCTTGTGGTTTCAGTTACTTGCGAATTGCTCTCTTGTGACATAATTCTTCCTAGGACGCTATTGGGAACTTAATTTCTATAAAATTAAGAACCTTGAACATTTTCTGATAAAGCAGCATTTTCCCATGAATTCTTATACGTTTTCGGTTTTATTCATTGTTTTTCTTGGTATTACGGTCAGTTTGCAATTTTGGCTGTCATCACGTCAGCTCCGTCATGTCAGCCGCCACCGCGCTGCAGTGCCCGCTGAATTTGTTGAAAAAATCGGTTTAGAGGCGCATCAAAAAGCGGCTGATTACACGATTGCAAAGACTAAATTTGGCTTATTGTCCTTATTTGTTAGCGTTTTAGTGCTGCTCGCTTTCACCTTATTCGGCGGTTTGCAGTTGCTCGCAGTCACGCTTTACAAATACCTAGGTGATGGCATGACTTATCAATTAAGTCTATTAGCTGCATTCGCACTCATCAGCGGTGCCTTGGACTTGCCATTTGATTTGTACCGACAGTTTGTTTTAGAAGAAAAATTTGGCTTCAATAAAATGACGCTCAAACTATTCTTCACCGACATGATTAAAGGCAGTTTGATCGGCGCTGCAATTGGCTTACCTTTAGTCTGGGTCGTCATCACCTTAATGGACAAATCCGGCGACTTATGGTGGTTATATGCATGGTTGGTTTGGAGCGGTTTTCAGTTACTGATGATGCTAATTTTCCCAACCTGGATTGCACCTT
>JAYVHZ010000355.1:0-1962 GCA_043770645.1 Undibacterium sp.
CGCAGAGAGCGCAGAGTTTTTTGAGAAAAGTCTCTGCGCTCTCTGCGCCTCTGCGGTTCAATCGTTTTATAAAGTTTGTGAAAGAACATTATGATTTCAAGACTCGCTGGCAAAAAAATCGTCCTCGGTTTAACCGGAGGTATAGCCTGCTACAAGGTGGCTGATCTGTGCCGTTCTCTTGGCAAGCTAGGCGCGACTGTACAAGTCGTGATGACCCAAAGCGCCACGCAGTTTATTACGCCAGTGACGATGCAAGCCTTGTCGGGCAATACCGTCTACACCGATCAATGGGATGCGCGCATTGCCAACAATATGCCGCACATTGATCTCACACGCGATGCCGATGCTATCTTGATCGCACCTTGCAGCACCAATTTCATTTTCAAATTAGCCAATGGCGCATGCGACGATTTGCTGTCCACGCTCTGTATCGCCCGCCCTGCTCACCTCCCCTTGTTCATTGCCCCAGCGATGAACGTAGAAATGTGGAGCAACCCAGCGACGCAACGTAATGTGGCACAAGCTAAACAAGACGGTATTAAAGTCTTCGGCCCAGCGGCTGGCGAGCAAGCCTGTGGCGAAGTCGGCATGGGCCGCATGTTAGAACCAGCGCAAATCTTGGCAGAACTCGAAGCGGCATTTCAAAGCAAGACACTGGCGGGCAAACGCGTACTCATCACCGCTGGCCCGACCTTTGAACCGATTGACCCCGTGCGTGGCATTACCAATTTATCCTCAGGAAAAATGGGCTATGCGATTGCCCAAGCAGCTTGGGAAGCAGGTGCGCACGTAAGCTTAGTTTCTGGCCCAACCGCCTTAGAAGCCCCTTACGGCGTACAACGCCAGCAAGTGCAAACCGCACAGCAAATGCATGATGCGGTGATGGCTCAGGTGAGCACTCAAGACATTTTCATCGCAGTAGCCGCCGTCGCCGATTGGCGCGTAGCGAATGCCAGCGATCAAAAAATCAAGAAGACCAGCGATAGCGACACGCCACAACTGCAATTCGCGCAAAACCCAGACATCCTCGCCAGCGTCGCCGCGTTAGCAAAAGCCCCCTACTGCGTAGGCTTCGCAGCAGAATCAGAAAACCTACTCGAATACGGCGCGGCAAAACGCATCAAGAAAAACATCCCGCTCTTGGTCGGCAATATTGGTCACCAGACTTTTGGTAAAGACGAAAACGAGCTGGTATTGTTTGATACGAATGGACATCAGGCTTTGCCTAAGGCTGATAAGCAGACGCTGGCGAATCAACTCATCTCCGAAATCGCAAAAAGAATTCACACGAACTAAAACAATATGAAAAACATAGACCTAAAAATCCTAGACCCACGTATGAAAGACCAACTCCCTGCCTACGGTACACCGGGCAGCGCGGGCCTTGATCTGCGTGCTTGCATCGATGAAGCGATCACCATTCAACCAGGCGAAACTGTCTTGATTCCAACCGGCTTAGCGATTCACATTGGCGACCCAGCATACGCCGCCATGATCTTGCCACGCAGCGGCATGGGTCACAAAAACGGCATCGTGCTTGGCAACTTGGTCGGCTTGATCGATTCCGATTATCAAGGTCAACTGATGGTCTCGACATGGAATCGCGGGCAAAATGCCTTCACTTTGAACCCTATGGAACGCCTGGCGCAGTTGATTATTGTGCCTGTGTTACAGGTCGGCTTTAACATCGTTGAAGAGTTTGGCGACAGTGAACGTGGTGAAGGTGGATTTGGTAGTACCGGTAAGCATTAGTCTGCGGAAAATTTGAATAGCAAAACATTAGCAAAAACGCTACAAAATCTTATATTTAGGTTGAATAAACCTTGAAACAAACTTAGGTTTCGTACTATAATTATGCTCTTTCGCAAAAAGCAAAAGCTTTAAGTAAAAATCTGGAGATAACCATGGCACGTGTATGTATGGTAACTGGCAAAAAGCCAATGGTGGGTAACAATGTTTCTC
>JAYVHZ010000356.1:0-3401 GCA_043770645.1 Undibacterium sp.
GTTCAATCGTCCTTCTCAGATTTGCAATCCAAAATCTTTTCAATATCGTGCAATCTGGAGTCTCGAAATTGTATCGCCAGAAAATAGATCTTAGTCAATTACATCCGTTGCTAAACTGCGAAACTAGGGCGATAAGGTGGCAATAAACTGCTAATATCAACTAAGAACAAATTACTTTTCGATTCACAGATAAGGTATCTTGGAGCTGAAAAATGACGATTGCAGATACCCTAGAAAAGAAATTTGTCATTAAAGATCAGTTATTGGTTGGGCTGATCGTTGTGACACTTGGGGTGTTGATCATGTCACTCCAAAGTGTGTCAGGCCAAGCGGAGCATGCCTTTCCTGTGCCTAATTTGTTCTTGGGTTTTGTGGCAGGCTTGATACTTTGTTTTGGATCGCGCTATGTCATTGGTGTGATAATCGGCAGCAGTGTCTTGATCGGCATGACGAGTTTCGTTTTGCCTTTTACGCCGTCGTCGATGATTTTTTTATCAGGCACTTTTGCGCCAGTGATCGCACTTTATGTTCTTCGTAACCGCCTGGTTCGATTTGCGACTATCTCTAGTGTTTCTGAATTGATGGGTGCTACAGGGTTTATTTTCGTGCCCCTGAGTTTGGTTACCTCTTTGCTCTTTCTGCTTACTTCGGTTACGGGCAATAACAGTTTTTCACAAACTCTTAATCAATTTTTTGCAAATTGGTTTAGCCAATTAAATGGCTGCATTCTCATTATCCCTCTCATTATGGAGTGGCGCTTTGCGCAGACGCAACTACTTAAGTCGCGTAGTCTGGCGATCACCCTTGCGCTAAGTGTCGCTGTTTTGTCACTAGGCCAAATTGTCTTCTTTGAGTGGTTTTCTGTTGCCATTGTCAAACCCTATTGGCTCATTTTTGCCAGTGTTAGTTTTGTGCTGATGACGAAGTCTGCACGAATAATTCTTTTGATGCCCTTGCTAATTTCATTGCAAATCGTCCTGAGTGCTGTTTTAGAAAAAGGTTTCTTTGCCAATGACTTCGCTCAGACTTATTTTTTGAATGCGAATATTTTTATATTTGGTTACGCCATGGCGCTACTTTGTGCTTTGTTTTTTTTGATAGATGCACAAATTTTGAGGCAAAGCCTTGAAGTCAAAATGGTAGCACTTCGGTTGAAGGGCGCCGCTCTCGATGCCATTTCTCAGGGGGTGGTTATTACCGATTGTGAAAAGAAAATCACTTATGTCAATCAGGGTTTTCGAGATTTAACTTTATATGACGACGCACAATTGATTGGGCGGGATTGTAATTTATTGCAAGGAGACGACAGCAATCCGACGACGATCAATCAAATTCGCTTGGCGTTAGACGCAAGAAAAACAGTTCACGTCGAGATTCTCAATTACAAACGGAATGGTGATAAATTTTGGAATGAAGTTCATATTAGTCCAGTGTTGTCGGATGGTGTATTGACTCAGTTTGTCGGCGTGCAACAAGACATCACTTGGCGCAAACAGGCAGAGAATGACGCTAGGCTGGCGAAAATCGTTTTTGAGCATAATCGAAACGCGATCACGATCACGGATTCGGCAACAAAAATCATCGCAGTGAATCCAATGTTTACCATCATTACTGGGTATTTAGCTGAGGAGGCCATAGGCAACACGCCGCATATTCTGTCTGCAGGATTGCATGATGACAACTTTTATCAAGAAATGTGGCGCAATTTAAACCAATTTGGATTTTGGGAAGGAGAGGTCGTCAACAAGAGAACAAACGGAGAAATCTACCCCCAATATTTGACGATCTCTCGCGTGCTCGACTCACGCCACCAAGTGACCAACTATATAGGTATGTTTAGGGACGTGACCATTGAAAAATCTATCGATAGAAAGATTTTGCATTTACAAGAAAATGACCAACTTACAGGCTTGAAAAATCTACCAAATCTAATCAAGGTAGCAACGAATTATCTTGATGCTTGTGTCGAGCAAGAGCACCATTCACCGAAAAAGACCGCAGCACTTTTGTTGATTGATATCGACTACTTTCAAAATATCAACGATACACTCGGTCATCATGTGGGCGATGCCGTACTAATCAGGATTGCGCAATTTTTAGAGAAATTATCAAACCCCGGTTATTCACTCGCCAGGCAAGGGGGCGATGAATTTGCATTTTTCTTACCCGACGCCAGCAAAGAAGATGCAAAACATTTCGCGAAACACATCCTGCAACAGTTGATGCTACCGTTTGAAGCAGACGGCCACAGAATCAGTTTAACTGCCTCAATTGGGGTTGCTAACTATCCTGAAGACGGCACAAATATACACGCCTTATTAACCAGTGCGGATATCGCATTAAACCATGTCAAAAATAATGGCAGAGCCAGATATCAACTTCATACTCCCGAACTCACACAAACCTTAAAAGAAAAGATTTCCATAGAGGTTGCTTTGGAGACAGCTGCGCAAAAAGAGGAATTCCAACTTTTTTACCAACCTGTTGTTGATATCGTTTCAGGAGGTATTTGCGGATTTGAAGCACTAATTCGCTGGCGACATCCAACGTTGGGACTTATTAGTCCAGATAAATTTATTCCCATTGCAGAACAAAGTAATAATATTGTTGTCGTTGGGCGTTGGGTATTGCACCGCGCTTGCCGTGACATTCGATCTGCTTTGGACGAGGGTATTTCGATGCCGCCAATTGCGATTAATCTCTCGGCCAAGCAATTTACAACGACTAGTTTAGTTGACGAGTTGACGCTCACACTAGCGGAGTATCAACTTGGGCCAAGCAATCTGAGTATCGAAATTACCGAGGGGGTTTTGATGGACAATCCCATCGCAAGTAAGATTACTCTGGACAAATTAAGAGATCTTGGTTTTTCTCTCGCTCTCGATGATTTTGGAACGGGATATTCATCGTTAAGCTATTTGAAAAACTTTTCCTTTGATAAAGTTAAAATTGACCAATCTTTTGTGCGCGAACTCCTGGTCAATAGTTCGGATGCGGCCATCGTTAAAGCCATTATTAATATGGGCCATAGCCTAGGTATCAGGGTGTTGGCGGAAGGGGTTGAAACAGAAGCACAGTGTGCGTTTTTGCGGGATCATGTTATCGATGAGATTCAGGGATATTACTTCTCACGACCGCTTGAAAAGGAAAAAATGTGTCAGCTCCTTAAAGACGAGCGCCGGTTAGCAACACATTTGGTAAGACTTCCACCAATCTCCAAAACCTTGTTATTGGTTGATGATGAACAAAACATTGTATCGGCACTGAAACGATTATTGCGACGTGATGGCTACGAGATATTGACCGCAAATAGTGGTGCTGATGGTTTGGCGGTTTTGGCAGCAAATAAAGTTGATGTGATTATTTCTGATCAACGCATGCCAGGAATGACCGGTGTTGAG
>JAYVHZ010000357.1:0-1861 GCA_043770645.1 Undibacterium sp.
CTCCGCTTTGCATCTTGCATCAAGCCCTATCACCCTTGATTTTGCCAGCCATACCGCGACGAAACTCATGTGAACCGATAAACAAAAAACGAAAGGACACCAGCCATGAACTTCACAACTCAACACCTTACAACTCCCGCTCTTAAATCTTTGTAACCCGATATTTTGAAAGGCAACATCATGGCAAGTCATCACGATTGGGTAGATTCAGTAATCAAAAAACATGATTCTGAAAAACCTTTTGCCCCTGAAAACGGACGGCCATTGAAATTTTCTATTGGCGATTTTGTAACCTATACGAACGGCTATGGTTGCACTTTTGAACGTCGCGTTACTGGCTTTTACCAACCAGAAACACCAAGCGCTCTTTATGCTACGGGCGCACGGTATTTTTTGAACAATGATTGTCACTGGATGCCAGTTAGTGAAGTTAGTTTAACTCTCATTTCACACATTTTAGAAAGTACAAAATGATTACTCGTGAAGAATTTTTGCTGTATTCCGAAGAAGATGGTTTTCAAATTGCCACTTCTTTCGGTGAATATGCAGACATGCTCAATTGTGGTTTTTCATGCGCTCAAGATAGTTGGGCAGTCTATGACGAATCACAAAAACTTAGCGCTTCACGTCAAGCATTTTCAATGTTCGCGTAATTGGAATATTTCACAATGAATTCTCTTTTTCAATTCGATGATGAAACCACGCCAACGCCAACGCTACGCCTTTTTGTTGAAGCTGGTGATCTTTCGGGGGCTGCTAAATTTGTCGAAGCACTTTCTATCGATGCCGCAATTGAGGCCGTGCTACGTGCCGGTTTTAGCGTTATGGGTGGAAAAAAGGACAAAAAACTGTTCTATGAATTTTTTGGCAAGCAGTTGATTAAATCTTGCGAAAAAAGCAATTGCCGATTGACCAACCAGATAGCACACTATTATTTTAAGGACTGTAAAAATGACCACGACACAACGCGCTTGGATTCGCCTACCTTCTGGATCTCATTTGGATCTAATCAATCCCTCCCCTGATGCTTGGCTAGATTCTGACTTGGCCGTAAGGTTATCTAGAACATATCGCTGGAGTGGTGAATCATCGTGGCCTGTTCCTTTGTCGGTCGCTCAACACAGCTTAACGGTATTATTTTTGCGTCAACAGTGGAGTAATTATTCGTTATCGCGTGAAGACGCGTTAAATGAATTATTACATGATGCCGAAGAAGGATTTTTAGGTTTTGACTGCATTTCGCCGCTAAAAGCCGTGTTAGGTGATCCATTTAAAAATGTTAGTGATCGCCTTATGAATGCCATTGAAACGCGTTATTCCTTGCCATCATGGACGAACGAAACGCATCAAAAACATAAGGAAGCCGACTTAATTGCAGCCGCAACCGAAGCCGTGCATTGTGTTGGTTGGACACGCGCAGAGGTACGCGACGTTCTAAAAATTAATCATCCCATTTTAGAAATTGATCCATTAGTTTCGGTTTATGGCTGCAAAGCTTGGGAGCCGTGGCCTTCTGATGTGGCCGCATCAAGGTTTTTAGAAGCCTTAACAAACTTGTTATTGCCTACAAACACGCAATGAAAGTGATACGTTTTTTTCACTCGTTTTCAAATCAGACAAGTATTTGCGAAACATTGCAAAACTGTCGTGCATCTAGTCGCTATCCAGATTTTCGCCTCCGCGAAAATAATCTAGTCCGGTGCATTGTCTCGGACAATTTCCCTACCTGGTAACAGGCCGCGAGGATCTTGCGGCCAGCGGCGGCAACTTACCCACCGCGCCGATCATTCGTGGTCTTCTCATTGACCAAGATCTTCACCGTGGATAAGTTGCCACATCAAAAACCGTTATCAAGACGTTA
>JAYVHZ010000358.1:0-7953 GCA_043770645.1 Undibacterium sp.
GTTTTGATCAGGGCGGTTTCATCTGGCGGAACACCCTCGGCGGCGGGTAAGGCGCGATCCGCGTAAAATAAACCCAGAGCTTTATTGTCTATGACTAAAGGTAGAACAATAAAACTTCGGGCATCGGGTAACAAACGTTTGTGCCAAGTAGGCAAAATTGCTTGAATTTTAGGATTTAAGGCATCTGCAATCATCAGATCCACGTTGTTGTTGATGGCGACATGAAAGATCGAAGTTTCTCCTTGTACTGGAAACTGAAACTCCTTCTGCCGTTCCATATATTTTTCTCCGACCGAAATACGCGCTGTATATTTGGCTTGCTGTAAATCACGCAGGCAAGCAGTAGCGAAGCGGAAACCCATCGCCCCGTACAGCGTTTCCAACACTAACAACACTAAATCATTGAGTTTTAATTGTTTTGATGCCAGCATTTGCGTTGCATCTTGTACCCCTGCTAGCAATAAGTCGCGGGCATTACTTGGTTTGCCACTGGGGTGGCGGGTGATAGATTGTAATTGTTGCGCATCGAATGCAGGTAGCATAAATTCATCGCAAAAATTACTATCGTTGATCGTTGCAATATTGACTGTTTCACTTAAGGTGGCGAGTGGGACTTCAAGTGTAATGGCTAACTGGCGGGCTTCTTTATCTACGCTCTTTAGTATGACTTGTAGCTGAGCAGCATCGATTTCTAAGGCATTACCAAAGCGTTTGACTAAAGGAAGGCAGCGCTCTGCTACGGATAATTTCCCACCATCATTTTGTACCAAAATCATAGCCAAAGCGTCGCTAAAGCTGGCGACTTGCTTTACCCATTCTGCGCCTTGAGCTGTCTTTTTTTGTTCACCATGAATGGGCTGTAAGGCATGAATAATACTCTCAGGGATTTTCCAGTCTTGTAAGACACTCTCACCAAAGCGCTCGAAACTAGAGCCAAGTAGTTGATTGCAAGTGTCGCTGGCTTGTTGGGGATCCTGTATGCTTAAGCTCTGAATCTTGTCATACAGGAGATGATCAAAGGAGGCAACTAAGATCCTGCCAATATTTTTGAATAAGGCTGCAACGGCTGCCTCTTCACTTTTTGCATGATGACTGCGTCTGGCGATTTCCCGCGCGGTCACGCTAGCGCACAATGCCTGTACCAATTCTTTGCGTACTGCAAGTGCTTGTCTTTTGTCTTTGAATCCATCAACTAATAGGCTGGCCATTGCACTGGCTTTAATCGTGTCGAAACCAAGCAAGAAAATCGCGCGTGAGATCGTGGTTACCGACACGCCACCCAAGGTGCGATAAGCAATCGTGTTGGATAGACGTAATATTTTTTGGGTGAGTGCGACATCCGATAGAATGAAGTGCGCTAATTCTGAAACAGAATCTTCACCAGATGAAGTGATTTGAACAATCTTATCGATAGCAACACCAAGGGTCGGCAGCGACTTATCCGCACGAATTTTTTCTAATAGTTGTTCGCGGGTCGTGTTGGAGGAGGAAGTTGGCGTGATCACGGGGGTTCTAGCTTATTTTTGGGCGCACGGCATCAATCCCAAATCGTTTCTGCAAATCTTCGTGTAATCCGCGAATTGCCTTGAGGCGGCTATTCATTGGATCTAAACGAGCAGCGGATTCGATTAACTGTTTTGCCAGATTTCCTGTGGCAGGATCCCAGCCAAGATTTTCTATGCATTTGAGTGCAGCGAGTGCAGCATTCAAAACAACTTGCGGATTGTCTGGTGATTTGCGAGCCGCGCTGGACATCAAATCGACAGAACCGCGATAATCGCCCTCTTTGGCTTTTTGTACCCCTAAGGCGACTAATTCTTTGACTTCTTTTTGGCTGCGTTGAGCTAGCTCTTTGCCTAGATGGCCCTTGCCTGCATTTTCGAAGACTCCTAGCGCTTTGGTCACCATGCTTTGGTTTGGTGCATTGCGCATGACTTCCATAATCACCTCTGAAGCGGCATCTTCCTTATCATTCTCTAGACAGCTTTTGGCTAAACCAAGTTTGAGATCATTGGATAAGCCAATATCTTCGCGATTCGCCAAGACTGCTGCATTGAGTTCTTCGGTCAGCTTCGTTGTGTCACCTGTGGAGGCATGCAGCATGGCAGACGAGATCGCCCGACAAGCTTCTGTTTTCTTGATGCCGACCATACTCTTTTCCAAATCGCGAATCACTGATTTGGCTTGATTGTGGTCGCCCTTTTTTACAAGAGCATTAACCAGATTTACATGGTCTTCAGGATCGCGAAATTCTGAATACTTGGCTTTGCTTACGACTTTTTTTAATACGCTTTCGGCCGTCTCAATATCGCCCGTCTCAAGCGCTAAAGAGCCTAATTTACGCAAGCGCCTTACGGCGTGGGGTGAAACGGTAATCGCCGTGTCCAGCACCGACTTAGCTTCGGGTAATTCGCCGATAGCTTCATGCGTTTTGGAAAGCCAGTCGTAAGCGTCCATATATTTATTGTTTTCGGAGACTAAGTTGGTGAGAATGCTTTCCGCCTCTTGATAGCGGCCTTGCATAAAGAGTGTTTTTGCCAGACCTAAGCGCGCCCAAGCGACGGCTTTCATCTCGAACAGTTGAACGTATAATTGTTCTGCTTCGTTAGCTTCTCCCAAGGTCACGTGCAATTCTGCTCGAAGGCGCATGAAATCAACCGCATATTTCGGGTAATTTTTTTCCCCCTCCAAACAAGCGTCAACAGACTCGCGCACGAATCCTTGTTCCATCAAGTTATAGACTTCGATGAATGCTTTCCGTTTCTCAATCGCTTTTAAGACGCGCTCTAGTAGCATGTCGGCAGTGAAAGGCTTGAGTAGATAGTCGGATGGTGCCAACTCGGCCGCGCTGACGACTTTGGCGTAAGCACGCTCGGCGGTTACCATAATGAATATCGTCGACAATGGCGTTAATTTGTGATGCCGTACATCTTCCAGTAATTGTTGACCATCTTGACCAACCCCCAGATCGTATTCGCAGAGTACTAGGTCAAATATCTTATTCTGGATAGCGCGCACCGCGGTACCCGCAGTTAAAGCATGCTCAATTTTGGTAATGCCACATAAGTTAAGCATATTATGCAGACTGACCCGCATCCCTGAATGCGGTTCAACCAATAATGCACGTATTTCACCTAAATTGCTCATGAAAGCCTTTTTGAACTTGAACTCGCTTGCATTGTTCTTCTATGTATTTTTGCAAAACTGAAAAAAACGAATAATGACGCGAAATAAGAATCGGATATTAGTCTATAGATGACGGTCAGCTTATGCCAAAACTTTAACCGATTCCCTCTTTGCAATGTAGCTGTATAGCAATTTTATTCAAGACAAACTAGACAACGTCGCTGGAATGCCACGCTATGTTTCATTTGAGAAATTTTGCGACTAAAAGTATGACGAGTGAGAGCAAAATTGTTGAGGCAAATGGAATGGTAACAATCTTGCCAAATAGTTTGAAGCGCAAATCCCCTGGGAGTTTGCCAATACCTAGTTTTTGCAGCCATGGTAAGAGATTGGCGAATAAGACCAGACCGATAAAAATCACGACTACCCAACGTATCATCTGTATTCCTTTTGAAAGTGAACTAATTTTGCCTGATACGGATTAAAGTCGATGACTTCGATCATAGCGAAATAATTGTTCTGCTAATTTGCCCGACAACTCAACTCCGGCACCCAAAACTAATACTTTAAATAATTCTCCCATTTCGGCTGGTGAAAGCAATTTTTGTACGACATTGCTTGCTGGTAAATAGCGTTGGCTATCTTCTACAGAGATACGACTTAGAAGCTCGGTGATGCCAGTCGCCAATAAGAATCCCGCTTGACTGGTGTAGCTCAGTAAATCCAAACCAGCTTCCACACCAGTCTTTGCTATCGCGGTGAAATCCACATGCGCCGTAATGTCTTGCAGACCTGGTAAATAGAAAGGGTCAGGATGCGCATGATGCCGATAGTGGCACATTAGCGTGCCTTTGTCGCGTTGTGGTAGATAGTATTCGTGCGCCGGAAATCCATAATCGAACCAAATGGCTACGCCACCATGTGTCGAACGGGCTTTGCCTGCCAATAGCATGGCAGCGATACTACGCATAAAGCCAATTTCAACAGGATGCACTTCGCTGATATAGCCCATTGGTAGTTCTACCGCATCGGGGATTTGTGCCACCAAATCGGCGATGTCATCGTCAGAGTCATGCATCTTTACCAGTGCAAAGCTCGGCGTCGGGCTTGACTCAGTTGTGACTCCCAAACGCGACCAGCCTTTTTCCGATTTTAAGACCAGTTCAACTGGCATGGCATCGAGTACTTCATTTCCTACTACGACACCAGAAAAAGCGGCAGGCATACTAGATAGCCAAACCACTTGGGGGAAATCTTTTAAGCGTTGTTCTTGCCTTGCTCTCAGCTCCCCAGACAATTCCACGATAAAATAGCGCTTTAGTGGAATATTGGAGAGCTGGCATTCTGACAAAATATCAAAAGCCAGTTTGCCTGAACCTGCACCGAACTCCATGATTTCTGGTTCGGTATGTTCGAATAGCTGTTGGGCTACCTGAGCTAAGGTGGCTCCAAATAAAGAGGTCATTTCTGGGGCCGTCGTGAAATCGCCATCAGCACCGAGTTTGGTCGAGCCGCCGCTGTAGTAACCCAAGCGCGGTGCGTAGAGTGCCATTTCCATATAGCGTGAAAACGGTATGACGCCTCCGTTGGCAGCAATCTCGGCATGGATCAAAGCTTGTAGGTGTTGTGATGCCAGTTGAGCATCTGGAGAGGGAACAGGCAACGCCAGTTTGTGATGGGGAGTAGGATTTAGTTTCTGCATACCTGCATTGTATTAAAAAGCAGGACGAATCCGATCATTAAGTGAAAACATTTTCACGTAATGCTGTCATAAACAAGCTAAGAAAAGCTGATATGGTACTTGCGATCAGTGCTATGGTCTTTATTTGTATTGATAAGCGCATTGCCAAATAGCCTGACATTTTTTTGGAAAGAACTACGACCATGCATCAGAAGCACAAATCATCAACACCAGTCGCACTAGTCACTGGTGCCGCCAAGCGTATTGGTCGTCACATCGCTTTGCGTTTGGCACAGCGCGGTTGGGATATTGTCGTGCATTACGGTCAATCCGCGCAGGAAGCTGCGCAAGTAGTGGCCGAGATTGAACAAATGGGAAGACGCGCTATGGCGGTGCAAGCCGATTTGGGCAATGTCGAGCAAGTTAAAGCTATCGTACCTCAAGCGCTAGCTATGTTTGGTCGTCTTGATTGCGTGGTGAATAATGCCTCGTTGTTCGAGGCGGATGATGTTGAAGATTTTTCGCAAGCTTGTTTAGATAAGCATATGCATGCCAACTTGATGTCACCGATCATGTTGGCACAGGCGATGTACGCTGCATTGCCAAAAGACGCGCCTGCTGGAATCGCTTCAGTGATCAATATCCTAGACCAAAAATTGTTTAATCTAAATCCCGATTATTTGTCATACACCTTATCCAAGGCAGCCTTACAAACGGCGACGACCACTTTAGCGCAAGCTTTGGCGCCGAAGGTGAGAGTAGTCGGCATTGCGCCTGGCTTGTCTTTACTGTCTGGCGACCAAAGTGAAAGTGATTTTCAAGCAGCACATAAAGTGACGCCGCTCGGGCGTTCCAGTACCCCCGAAGACATTGCCGATGCAGTTTGTTATGCAGCCACAGCACGGGCGATTACTGGCACGACTTTATTGGTCGATGGTGGTCAGCATTTGATTCCAACACAGCGTGATGTGATGTTTTTAGCGACCGCAGGCGCAGCTAGTAAATAGCGTTCACGCATTTCTATTATCTTTAATTTGTAGTTTTTTAAGCGAGCATTTATGTTATCCATACTCCACCATCCGCAACTCGCCGATTGTCGTCGTTTGTTCTTACGTAACTACGAAATCTCTATCAATATCGGTGTGCATGAGTTTGAAAAGAAAGGTGAGCAACGTGTGATGATCAATGTTGATCTTTACATTCCATTGTCCTTGTCAACACCAAAAGACGATAATCTCGATGAAGTGGTGGATTACGATTTCATGCGCGGCACAATTGCTGCCCGTGTTGCGCAAGGCCATGTGCACTTGCAAGAAACACTGTGTGACGATGTCGCCCAAATCATGTTGGCGCATCCGCGTGTTCGTGCAGTGCGGGTGTCAACCATGAAGCCTGATGTCTATCCAGACTGCGAAGGCGTTGGGGTCGAAGTGTTTCAAATTAAATCGGAAATGTGAGTCGAAATATGCAAGTCATCTCTATGCCAACGCTTGCTGCGAAAGCGCAAACAGCCTCGACCAGATCGCCTGAGAAGATCGCTTACGAAAATAATAAATTGCATAAGCGTTTGTGTCGTCTGGTCGGCCAAGCGATTGGCGACTTCAACATGATCGAAGACGGCGACAAAGTGATGGTGTGTTTGTCTGGTGGTAAAGACAGCTATGCTCTGCTCGATATTCTCATGACTTTACGGGAGCGCGCACCGATTAACTTCGACATTGTGGCAGTCAATCTCGATCAGAAACAGCCCGGTTTTCCGGAAGATATTTTGCCAGCGTATTTAGATAAATTAGGCATTCCGTATCACATCGAAAATCAAGACACGTATAGCATCGTCAAACGTCTGGTGCCAGAAGGTAAAACGACTTGTTCATTATGTTCCCGCTTGCGTCGTGGTATTTTGTATCGTGTTGCCGATGAATTGGGTGCGACCAAAATCGCCTTAGGCCACCATCGTGACGACATCATGGAAACCTTCTTCCTGAATATGTTCTTTGGCGGTAAGCTCAAGGGTATGCCAGCTAAATTGCAATCAGACGATGGTCGTCATATTGTGATTCGACCTTTAGCGTATGTGAAAGAAGTTGATACCGAACGCTACGCAGACGTGAAGCAATTTCCTATCATCCCTTGTAATCTGTGTGGGTCTCAAGAGAATTTGCAACGCAAACACATCAAACAATTAATGCGCGATTGGGAGAAGCAACACCCAGGTCGTGTTGATAATATTTTCTCCGCTTTATCAACGGTGGTACCTTCCCATTTGATGGATAAGGAGCTGTTCAACTTCCGTGATTTAGCCCTGACTGGTGAAGCGGTCGCCAACGGTGATATCGCCTTTGATGAAGAGCCATGTTCGACGCCGACCACCGGAATTATGAATGTGAATTTGAATCTGGACACAGATTGAACATTTGTTACGCATCATGAATAAGGGATCTAACGCCAATCAAGATGCCACCGTAAAACGTGGCTGGCGGGTATCTTTGGCGGCACGCTTTGCCTTGTCGCTGATCGGTGTTTTAAGCTTGGCATTAGCTTGTGTTGCTGTCGCTGGATACTATTTTCCACACGATAGTATCTTGATTGCCGCCAGCTGCTTGTTGATTTTTATTCCCATCTCAATTGCACTAGTGCGGTCGCAATTACGTCCTATTTTGGAGTTGTTTCGTGCCATGAGCGGCACGGTGCTTAGTTATCAAGACAGGGATTTTTCATTTGGCCTCCACTGGCGACGTAACGATGAATTGGCTGATTTGGTCGATGCACATAACGAGTTGGGGCAGGTTTTGCGCGAGCAGCGTTTGGATCTGGTGCAGCGCGAATTGCTGCTTGATAGCATGCTGCAAAACACGCCCGTGGCGATGCTATTAGTGGGCATGCGTGGGCACATTGTGTTTGGCAATATCACGGCAAGACAGCTTTTAAATCATGGTCGGAAACTTGAAGGGTATACCTTAGAAACTATTTTGCAGCAGGTCTCAAATTCGCTGCGTGAGGCGATGGCACAGGGCGGTGATGGTCTCTTTACGGTCAGTGCAGATACTAAACAGAAGCAGGCATCGACTGCCGAAGACAGTGACGAGGATGAAATTTATCATTTGTCGCGCCGGCATTTTATTTTGAATGGCGCGGAACATGAATTA
>JAYVHZ010000359.1:0-3740 GCA_043770645.1 Undibacterium sp.
AAAGATGTAGAACATCGGTACGCCGCTTCTATCGATGTCTAGCCATTCTTGACGATTCGACACCACGTAAATGGGGAGCTCTGGATGTTTGTTATTCCAATTTTCAATGAAGAAAAGTGGGGCGGGCTCCGATGGCGGGTTCAGGATCAAAAGATCGAACTGCCGTGCCGCGTTTTGCAAATCTGGATCACTACTGATCTTGGCGAGTGCGTCGTGAGAAAAATGACAACCAGCGCCGACAACCATCACTAAGCGCTTTTTAGTAGTGAAATGAACCTCATGCTGGATCAAAGTATTGGTGATGCTATCGTAGGCATAAGCACTACGTCCTTGAAAATTCTTCGGCAAATTGCTCTTCACGGTCGGAATTCTTCTCGTATCGAGATCGCTATGCTCAGCAACGAAGGTCCTGGCTTTTTCAAAATCACGTTGCGAAAGCATGGTAGCCAACATACTTTGATTAATCCCTCGCCGTGTCTCAATCTGACGTCGCTTGAGTTCTTGGAAAAGTTGGTTTTGCGCGTCGATCAGTCGTTGGTTCAAGCTGGCTGCTGCTAATTCAACGACACAATCAAACAACAAAACAACATCGCTATCACTCAAGCTTGTGAGTTGTTGCGGTCTTAATTCATTTCTAAAATCGCGCTCGAACCTCACCACTATTTCTGAAAAATCACGACGACTGATGCCGGTCTGGTGGTCTTTGATTTGCTTGTTCTGGCCTAGAAGCGAAATCAGATTGAGCGTGCGCTGCTCAAGTTCTGGACTTGGATCGCCTAGGCGCAATGGTGGATACAGTTTGGCTTCGGCAAGCAAGTGTTGAATATAGCTCTCGAAGTCTAACCATTTCGCCAATGATAGGATTTGTTCTGCGTTCAGTTCGCGTTGCATCGCGCTAGTGGAAAAACCACTCAATCCCGAAGTTCCCCATTTCAAACCACGCAAAAACTCTCGCCGGCCGTAGGGTGTGAAAGCATCTAAAGGAGTGCTACCGTTCTTGAGTTGAGATTCCAACTCTGCTGCATTGCGAACCACGGACAACTGTGGGGACAAATTCGCGCTCTGAACATCTTGCTGCGCATGCGCTGGGAAACTCTGCGTGCCACTGAGCAAGATGGAGATGAGGGTGATCGTAGTGAGACTATATTTCATACCAACAAATCCGCATCAAAGAAAGGCATCAATATACCTGTTGGTATAAGACGCTGCAAGAATTGCAATACTATCGGTCAAATATCCACAGGATCAATCTCGACTCCCCACTTCACCCGGCTCTTCATCGCCCTGAGATCCGCGATCCATTCTTTGAGGAAAGCTTGCAATGCTGGGCGCGAGGTGGATTCGATGAGGAGCTGGGCGCGGTCGACGTTGTGGACGCGGGTCATCGTCATGGGGATGGGATCGTTGATCGTGATCCCGTGATGCGGGGTGCAATTGGCGGCATCTTTGAGAAACAAGATCGCAGTTTCTAACTCTTTGGCTTCGGCACGCAGTAGTGCTTGGTAGATAAAAGGCGGCATCGCCGCTTGTTGGCGCTCTGCCAATAAATCATCGGCAAATCCTTGGTAGTTGTGCGCCATCAAGGCGTGGTATAGCGGGTGATCTGGGTAACGCGTCTGTATCAAGACTTCGCTGGCATTGCCGCCATCTTTTTGCGCGGCACGACCGGCGCGTCCGGCAACTTGCATCAATTGCGCGAACAAGCGCTCACTTGCACGGAAGTCTTGTGAAAATAAAGCACTGTCGGGATTGAGCGCCGCGACCAAGGTCAGATTTTTGAAATCATGCCCTTTTGCCACCATTTGCGTGCCGATTAAAATATCGACTTCGCCACGATGCACGGTGTCGAACGCCGCTTCCGCACTGCCCTTTAGCCGTGTCGAGTCAGCATCAATTCGAAACACCCGTGCTTCCGGGAAAATAAGTTTTAAGCCTTCTTCCAATCTTTGGGTACCGCGCCCCAAAGGTTGCAAGTCAATATTGCCGCAAGTTGGGCAAGCACGAGGAATACGTTGTTCCAATCCACAATGATGACAACGTAACTTTTTGTCCAGTTTGTGCATGACCAAATGCGCGGTGCAGCGGGTGCAATTGCTGATCCAACCGCAGGCGTCACAATGAATTACCGGCGCATATCCACGTCGATTCAAGAATAGTAGTGATTGCTCACCTTTCTCAAGACGTAGACGAATTGCCGATACGAGTCTTTGGGTCAGACCCTCGGATGGCTTTTCTCGTTCGGTGTTAATGATCTTCACGATCGGTAACACCGCCGATTTGACTGCACGTTCGCTGAGCTCTAGTTTTTGGTAGCGCCCTGCTTTGGCGTGTTGCCAGGTTTCTAAAGACGGCGTGGCGGAGCCAAGTACCACGGGGATACCAAGTTGATGAGCACGCCACACAGCGAGATCACGCGCCGAGTAACGCAGGCCTTCTTGTTGCTTATAAGAAGGATCGTGTTCTTCATCGATCACGATCATTTTGAGATTAGGCAGCGATGACAAAATAGCTAGGCGTGTTCCAAGAATAATCCTCGCCTGCCCAGTGTGTGCGGCTAACCAGTGGAGCAAGCGCTCACCTTCAGCCATGCCACTATGTAAAGTGGCGATCTGCAAACCCGGGAATCGGCTGCGAATATTGCCTTCTAGTTGCGGCGTCAAATTGATTTCTGGCACCAAAATCAAGACTTGGGCTTGCTCACTTTGCGCCAAGACCTTGGCCGCTGTTTGCAAATACACTTCGGTTTTGCCGCTGCCTGTCACACCATGCAACAGAAAAGCAGCGAAAGCGGCACTTGCCGAAATCCTATTCACTGCGTCTTGTTGCTGGGAATTTAGCTGTGGCTCTTGGTCTGGCCTTGCGCTCTGCTCACTCGGGAGTTTCGCTAGTTTTTTCAAATTACGATCTAACGATGTGGCTTTTGGCACCCGTAAGTTCTTTGGTAAAGCGGGAATCGCCACTTCGCCCAGCGGTCTTTGATAATAGTCGGCCGCAAAGCGACACAAGTCTATCCACGGCAATGCGAGCGGTGGGCATTGATGGCGCACACTCAAGACCGCTTTGATCTTGTCCAAGGGAACCTCGGTCTGCCCACTGATCGCGACAATCAGACCAGCGATTTCTTGGCGACCAAATGGTAGCAAGGCAATCTGCCCAACTTGAGGAAGCGGTTCCGCGTCAACAGGCTCCCAACGGTAATCGAAGAGTCTGTCAAGGGGGGTATCTAATGCAACAGTGAGGTAAATAGGTTCCACGAACTTAATGTAAGGGGTGAGGTAATGCGCTAACTATCGGTTTCATAAGGTGTTTTTACTCTATCCACAATTTCTGTGGATAACTTTGTGGACAAGCACGTCTTGACAAGCGGGAGTGCTAGATTCTATGCGGGTTTCCACAGAATGCACAATTGCGATGCATAAAAAAATTCGTTTAAAAACAAAGACTTAAAAATATTCACTTTAGGTAAAAAACAAATTTGCATATTATTTTTTTTGTCTCTTTTTTTGTGAATAACTACTAAACAATCTAGCTTCGAAAGCGACTTATCCACCGCTATGGCTTTAGCTTTTTGAGCAATTTACGCCGCAAAGCCGCATGCCCGCTACGTTTTGCACAGCAACATGAGATGATTGCTAGATATGCCGAAACTTCTTGTTTTTTCGCCTAATTTTGCACAGACCACGCAATACGATTTATACAAAAATAAGCAGCAAAAAAACACATAAGGAGTTTTGCCTGAT
>JAYVHZ010000360.1:0-3349 GCA_043770645.1 Undibacterium sp.
GACAAGCTAGTGAAGAATAATGTCAGGCGAGCTGTGAGCGAGAGTTGCGAGAGTTTAAGCATCATGCATCTTTCACTTCAAGTACATACCCCATGCCGCGCAGGGTATGGATTAACTTTGGTTCAAAGTGATCATCGATTTTGCTACGCAGGCGGCGCATTGCGACTTCAATCACATTGGTATCGCTGTCAAAATTCATATCCCAGACTTGTGAGGCAATCAGTGAGCGCGTCAGGACTTCGCCTTGGCGGCGCATAAAGAGTTCGAGTAAAGAAAACTCTTTTGCGGTGAGTTCTATGCGTTGCCCGTTACGGGTGACGCGATGTTTGAGGAGATCTAACTCAAGATCGGCGACCCGCAGATTGGTCGATTCAATTTGATTTTTTCCACGACGCAGTAAAGTTCTGACACGCGCCACTAATTCGGAGAAGGCAAAGGGTTTGACCAAGTAATCGTCGGCACCGAGTTCTAAACCTTTGACTCTGTCTTCGACCTGATCTTTTGCAGTTAAAAACAAGACAGGCGTTTGCAAACCTTGACGACGTAATGCTTCCAAGACTTGCCAACCATTGAGTTCGGGCAGCATCACATCGAGAATGAGCAAATCATAGTCCCCCGACTTTGCTAGATGCAAACCATCTAAGCCATTACGCGCGAGATCGACGCTAAAGCCGAATTCGGTCAAACCTTGCTTGAGGTAATCGCCAGTTTTTTGTTCGTCTTCAACGATTAGGATTTTCATGTAAGGCTTTTTTGAGGAAATTGTGATGGGCGCAGAAGGAAACACTCGCTCGCGCTTCCCATTTTTGCCAATTTTACCCGCGAAATTCCACTAAATCCCAATAAACATCAGTTCGCTCTACGTAGATTACAGATTTGTAATCTGGCAGTCAGCTAACTGTAGTGATGTGAAAGCGATAATGTCGGCTATTTTTATCATTGTTCGACACCAGCAAGGAGTGTGTTTTGAAGTCCTTTTTTACTCTGATTTTACTGTTGCTAAGTATGCACGTGGCCAGCACGGCAAGCGCGCATGGCAATGATGACCATGAACATGCAGCGCCTGCTGCGCCAACCACACAAGTGGCGCCGCGTGCTAGTGCGCAAACCGAAGACTTTGAACTAGTCGCGGTATTGCAAGGCCGCTCGCTGATCATTTATCTCGATCGTTTTGCCGATAATAGTCTGGTCGCTGATGCACAGATTGAAGTCGAAAGCGGTAGCGCGTTGAAAGCCATCGCGAAGCAAACGGCACCAGGTGTGTATGTGATCGAATTGAGCAAAGGCGTGATGGAGAAAGTTGGCAAGTATCCCTTATCCATCTCCGTGCAAGCAGGTGAACTCGGTGATGTGATGACCGCCAGTCTAGACATTCCTGATCTCAGCGAGGAAGCGCACGATCATCCAGAAGAGACCAAGTCGTGGTGGTGGATCGCTTTGGGCTTGTTAGTTACTGCCATTGCTCTCGCGATTGTCATGCTCAAACGTCGTCAGAGCCGTTCTGGTTGGGGAGCTTAAGTCATGAAAACGCTATCTAAATTGAAACCAACGATGAAATTTTCTACTGTTTTTCTCCCCCTCTTGTTGGTTGCGCAATTCAATCTGGCGCAAGCGCATGGCGATGAAGATCATAGTAAAAAACCAGCCAAACCGGCGACCAAATCTAGCGCCGTCGCAAGCGCCAAGCCAAGCATCTTAGATGCGACTGCCGCGCAGCGTTTATCGGACGGTAGTTTATTTGTTCCCAAAATCGTGCAAAGACAATTGGCTTTGCGCACGCTACTTACTGAACAAGCTGAATTGCCCAATACCATAGAACTCAATGGCAAAATTATGGCTGATCCGAATGCCGGCGGTCGGGTGCAGGCCAGTCAGCCAGGTCGACTTGAGGCGGGGCCTTCAGGACTGCCTAGTTTGGGGCAACGTGTGACGAAAGGGCAAGTGTTGGCGTATTTGCGTCCAGTGATGAGCAGCTTGGATCGTGGTAATAGTCAATCGATTTTGGCAGACATCGATTCGCAATTATCGATTGCAGAACGAAAGGTGCAGCGTTACGAACAATTATCTGAAGCTTTGCCGAAAGCCACCGTAGAAGCGGCGCGTTTTGATTATGAAGCCCTGAAAAAACGTAAGCTAGCGGTCGAAGCGAGTCTGTCAAAAAGTGAAGCCCTAATCGCGCCAGTGTCTGGCATTATTAGTGTGGCGAATGCGGTCACAGGACAGGTATTTGATGCAAAAGAAACCCTGTTCGAAATCATCGATCCGAATCGCTTGATGGTGGAAGCCTTGGCCTACGATCCCATTTTGACCTCAGACATTGCGAATGCGACCGCGACCTGGCATCAACAGCAGACATCGACGCCAGCGAATACGCCAGCGAATGTGCCAGCGAATGTGCCAGTTAAGTTATCGCTCAACTTTGTCGGTGGTGGACAGCAAATGCGTGAACAAGCGATTCCTTTATTGTTTCGCGTGTCGGGCAAATCGACAGCGGTAGCGGTAGGACAGACGATCAAAGTCATCATTCAAACCAAACGCTTAACAACGGGATTTGCCGTGCCGAATTCTTCCGTGATCAAGTTGACGGGTGGGGAATCGGTCGTCTGGGTGCATGCAGACGCGGAACGCTTCGTGCAGCGTAAAGTAGTGGCGCATAGTCTGGATGGCGAACGGGTTTCTATCGTCTCTGGTTTGAAAGAAGATGAACGCGTGGTAACCGCTGGCGCGAGTTTGTTAGCGCAAGTGAAGTAAAGAAGGCAGCCCATGTTCCAATTCATTATTAACACCAGCTTGCGCCAAAGGCTGATCGTTCTCGCTGCGTCCATGTTGTTGATCGTCTACGGTTTGATCAGCATGCGACAAATGCCGGTCGATGTCTTTCCTGATTTGAATAAACCAACCGTCACCTTGATGACTGAAGCCGGAGGGATGGCACCGGAAGAAGTCGAGCAACTGGTCAGCTTTCCGCTAGAGTCAACCATGAACGGGATGCCCGGCGTGACGCGCGTGCGTTCGGTATCTGGCGTGGGCTTGTCGATTATCTACGTTGAGTTTGATTGGGGTACGGATATCTACCGCAATCGTCAACAGATCGCGGAACGCTTAAGTTTAGTGCGTGAACAATTACCTGCCGGTGTGACCCCGCAGATGGGGCCGATTTCATCCATCATGGGTGAAATCTTATTGATTGCTTTACCTATCAGCAGCAACGCCAAGGATGATGTAGGCACCTCGGCAATGCAAGTACGCGAATACGCAGATTGGGTGATGCGCCCGCGTTTGTTGAACATCCCAGGTGTGGCACAAGTAACACCGATTGGTGGAGAAGTACGTCAATATCGGGTAGAAA
>JAYVHZ010000361.1:0-11709 GCA_043770645.1 Undibacterium sp.
GATGATTCTCTAACAGTTCGTCGTGTGACTCAGCGTTTGCTAGTACGTGAAGGCTATCAAGTCGTGCTGGCAAAAGACGGTATTGATGCGCTTGAACAGTTACAGTCGATCACACCAGATGTCATGTTGGTGGACATCGAGATGCCACGTATGGATGGTTTTGACTTAACCCGAAATGTCCGCAGCGATTCAAGAACAAGTCATATTCCTATCATCATGATTACTTCACGTACTGCAGATAAACATCGCAACTACGCGGCGGAACTTGGGGTTAATGAGTATTTCGGTAAGCCCTATCGTGAAGATGATTTGCTAGCTGCAATTAGTGGCTTTGTGAATAAACAGTTTGAGCTCCAATCGTAATTTATAAAGTGCAAACTGCTTTGGATCTCCATCAAGGCTGTCTGTATTCGACGTGGCCTTTTGTGAAAACATCGGGATGCAAGAATGTAGCTATGTATCACATCCAGAATTAATCAAGTATTGGTAAATTCTGGATGGCGTCTCTAGGAAAGTCTGGATTTGTTCAAAAAAGCGAAACCACCACACCTGTGGGCGGCACCATAAGATGGAACTCCTCTCTCTATAAAATCAAAGACTTACGCTTACTGTGGTCAGCATAAAGCGGAACTAACGGACAGCATAAGGTGGAACTTTCCACATCAATTAAGGCATAAAGCGGAACTTTCCTCGCTTTATGCTTTTTTTTCATTCATCAATGTTTTTTATCTTCTAAAATCAATCACTTACTAATCGATATTTTCGAATTATTTTTGGTTTGAGTATAAATGACACAGCAAAAAGCTTAATTTGAGCATATTTTAAGTGGCGGGATTTAATCGTTATTCGAATAGTACCCAAGCTAAGTTAAGAATATCTCAAAAGGATTTGCCGGTTCATTTGCAAAATATTAAATGATTAACATTTTATTGTGCTCCACAAATGCTAGTCGCTAATATACCGGAGTGAAATTTGGTGTCACCCAGTTTTTCGCCTCAGATTGGCGTTCCTGAATGAGAAAGTACATATCGATTTCAGATGGTCGAACTTCATTTTCGAGCGAAAATTTTTGCATCATACGAGCGACTTTTATTAGGTTAGTATCGTTTTTTGTACTGTCGACGAAATTTAGATTTTTGGCGACACGCATGACAATTACATCTGGTTTGACACAGTCATAACCCAGATGAAGTAGTAGATGAGAGAGTGACGTGACGCTGCCGAGGTAAGGAATCTTGTGAGATTGCATTTTCTTGCGCAGTGCAGAAAACGCTTCCCAAAATGTATCCAAATCTGCTTCGTTTTGGATTTTATTTGGAATACCGCTGCTATTTAACCATTCAGAGAATTGCCCAATACGTTGTATTGTCCGAGCAGCTTTCACTATGAAAAAGGCTTTTGCACCATTCATGATAGGACTAATTTGGTGCCAATGATTTTCAACGACGTCACAAGGATTTAGTGCTGCAACACGGGAGATATCATAATCCAACCAAATGGAATCATAGACTCCGCTTTGAAGCATTTTCTTGACACGTGTCGCATCCGCATGGGCGTAGGCGATAATATGCGCCAGATGTCGAAGTAATTCTTCGTCAGTGGCAATGGTTTTGACTACCAATTTACGTCGATGCGTTAGTTCATTTGTAAAGTTAGGTTCTTTTCGAAAGGTATCAATCCGTTCCATTAAACGACGAATTGAGGTGAATAATTCTTTCTCTGTTGGCATTTTCTACCTCACGAAGTTACTTTTTTATCTGCAGTTGAATCAGTTTTCGTTTAGTTTCCCCAATAGGTAATTCTTTGTGGCTTGCTTGGAAACTAATTTAACTCTAAATGCAATATTTCGACTGGGGTAGCTTCAAAGTTGTCGTAGCTCTGGCTCCTCGAGTATCGTGTGATTGCACAACGATACGCAAGCTTTTCGTTCTCGTCCTGTAAGCTTGATAAAGTGTCTTTTTCTAATTTAAGCAAAGTTGCACACCCTGGCCCTTTCCCCAAAAAGTATGTTGGTGACCACTCTGTATTCCAATAAGAAAAGTGCCCGATAGTATCCTGGTCGGAGTAAATAGAAATCAAGGACCCGTTAGGTATGACATAAAACTCTTTCTCAGCATTGGTTGAAACGGGCAAATAAATGCCCCGCTGGAAAATTTCACTATGCAGATATGCATACGGAATTACCAAAAATGGTAGAGCGAGCTTATGAGCGATAGCCTCGCCAATGTTCTTATTAGATACAGTACATTTGTAGACGCTATCGTCAATGAAAGGGTCAAGGATGAATAAATCGCGATAACGCTCATCGGTTGGAAGCGTCTCCAAACCCTCGGCGATACTCATTTGACTTGGGTAAGAACATAAGACCAAGTCTAGAACTAAGAATTCATTTTCGGAAATGTACACCGGTCCGTTGAAGGCACCGATTGCGAGCGTTTCCTTGTTTAACTGCTTCAAAAAATTAGATACAACTTCAATGAGGTTGGTGGGGTTACTTCTCAATGTCTCACAAAACCATTTCCAATTAGTTGGTTCAGTTGGTCTAAGTTTTGCCAATAAAGGCAATATTGGGGTCGCGGCACTACTCCACTCGATATTCTGCTGCCAGTTTATCGCGCCAACTTTAAATGCAACCTCTATCGCTCGCATGTAAGAAGAGCGCGCAATTTGTGTAGCATTAGAGGTCAAAGCGCCATTCATTGGTCCGCGTATACCACCGAAGAAGTACTGCGAGTTATCAGAGTAATTTACCAAATTTAAAAGGCGGGTAGCTTCAAAATTTGCTTGTGCAACAAATGGAAACGCCGTTTTAGCTTGAAGCTCTTTTAGATTCGCGCTTATTATTTTAGGCAAACCGTCCACGTCAAAGAAGTCCCGAGCAGCTGAAAAACCGTTTGGTGAAACTAGGACCGGTAGTTTGGTTTTTTCAATGTGAAGCCTGTCGCAAAGTTCTTCTGAAAAGGCCGAAGCAATGTCCATCACACGAAGTTGAGAAGAAAATTCAAATCCTTCATTATATGAAATGAAAAAAATGCTGAGCGCCTCGATTAAATCGGTGCAGAGCCGGATATCTTGAATGTGCCCACGGAGAGTACTTTCTACGATATCTTTCGTGTCTTTGCCAATCAAAAGTTCACTAATTTCCTGGATTGCCCAAAGACGCGTGGTTGCGACTCCTGATTTCAAGCGTGCAACCAACAGTTGCAATGGATACTCCTCAACACTAATTTCACTATCTGCTGTAGCCCATAGTGGTTGGGATAAGGTAAAACATGCTGTCTCTTCTAAAAGAACGGAAACCATTTTTGCGAGATACTCTCGGGCTTGTTCATGGTTTCCCGTTTGAACTAGAAAAAAGACCAGGCGTCCGCCTGGAATTGTGTAAGTCTTGCCTTTTGAGATTCCGAAAATCGATTCTAGAGTGGTACAAGTCCTTACAATAAATTCGATTGCCTTTTCAGGATACAAGGACGCTATTTTTTGTAATCGCTCCATTGAGGCTTCGCTCGATTCATAAAGCGGCCAATTCGACCATGCACTATGCTTTACGTGCGCCAGAACCGCTATTTCAAAAGCTTTGTCTTTTCCGAAGAGGCTTTGCGTACTTTCGAAAAGTTGGTCTAATAGAAAACGAACATCATCGTCGTATTCAGCGCCGTCAAATAAGTATTTGTGAAGTTCCAGAACCAGGGTCGAATGCTTTATCATCTTCCAGTAGTTATACCAATTTACTAAGTATTCACGTTCATAGAAATGTCCAGTGTCGCGCATATCCATCAATAGTTCAGCAAACTGTGATGGGTTATACAGAGAGAAATCCTTTGCAAAATTATTATTCTTATATGAAGTCGATTCGGCTCTCTTTTTGGAAGTAAGTTCTATACCTAGGAATTTTTGAGAGGTTAAATGCATTGACTGGGGTGTGCCATTATTGGAATCAGTAATCCATGAATGTGGAATCTCGCTATCCCGCAATCCAGTTCTGGCGAGTGCTTGCGAAAATCGCGAACTCTGGTCAATATTCTTTAGCCCACCTTGCAACGTTTCTTCCGCAGAAGACCATTCTCCCCTGTCTAAATGATAACGATACTTTTTCACAAGTAGTGTAGGGTTTGCGACTCGCAGAGCATCTGCAGCCCACTTATGGACATTATGAGTTTCGTCGCCGTCTGTGAACTTGGTGACGTTCTCAATCACTCCTGAAATAGAAACAAGCATATCTGTCGCTGATTTAGTATCCACGGATGCGAAATTCTCAATCGCCTCCAATAACTCCAGCACTGACGTGTCCTTATGTTTACCGTAGCTGAGCACAAGAGTCCAAATTTTTTGACAGAGTTTTCGTACGTCATCGTCTCTTCTCTGTGTGGCGCAAAGCTGAGCAACCTCCATCAGAGTTTCGATTGTGGTGCCAATCTCTTCCTTTGGGATTGCTATTCTTGACACTTCTCTAATTACCAGTTGCGTTAGCAAATCGGGGTCAAGGATGGGAATGTGCATGTCAGCAATATCCGCCATAAATTGGCCCGCTCCGAAGTACACCGAGCTTTTGGCGCTCTCAAACACTTTCAAGGATATCGGTGTTGCAATACCGTAAGCCATGCTCAATAAATGAAGATTAGTAGCAATTTTGTGTAGTGCTCGCTTGATGCCTTGGTACTCCTCCATGCTCTTAAAATTATTTCCCTGTGTGAGAGGGATGTGGCGTAATGAATCAAAAACTAATGCATACTCCAAAGGCTGACGCGTCTTCAACATCTGTGCTGCAGTTTCAGCAGCACGTTCCATGCTCTCCCAAAATTGTTGAAGTTCGGGCTTTCGATTGGCTTTTAGGGGTAATACGCAAACGCTCTTTACTGGGAGAAGATGCAAGGCCAGAGAGTTGAAAAAATGGAAAATTAGGTGTGCCCCAGAATCGATGCCGGATTCGCCCTTTTTTTCCCATACAATTGGAACTTTGGGGAACGCTTCTCGATTAAATGTTCCATCGCTATGTTGACTCTTCAGTGCAAGGTGCAGCACGGCGATGTCGCTGGCCCAAAAAGTCTTACTCTCATCCCAAGCTAGAAGGTCGATTTTTTTTGTTATGGCGACCTTTAAAATGGCTATTTCAATGAGTGCCGCAGTGGATTGATTTGTAGTAGCCGCATGCAAAACGAACATGTTCTGAATATCAGCACATTGAACTAAGCCGCGAAGAAGTGAAATGATGTTGCCTTCAGGTTCGCCATCCATCACTCCGGGCGCCTTGAGATACTCAATTTTCACGCTGTTCGAAGCAGCTAGCCGTTCTAATAGATATCGAAATTCTCGGTCAATTTGCGAGTCATGCTGGTCGTTTTTGAAGCGGTACTCAGCTTGAAATCTGTTTATCGCTCGTCTTGCAAGTCGCCCTGAGCGAAGGTCTTTTTTATACGCAAGTGCACTACTCAAGCTACCTTGCCACATGGGTGAAAATGATGCTGCGTTTGCAACCGTCTCATTAAGCAGACTATCATCCAGCGATACGGACCAACACATTGCGCGCAGCGCTTGCATATCATTTATTTGGAATTGAGGTCCTTGATTCACTCGATGCTTAAGTGCGCGAAGTCTGTAGGCTTCCGGAAAGTCGCCGTCATCAAACATATAATGCTCTGCCTCTTGCAGTAGTCGCTCGATTGTTGAGGTCGGATATCCTTCGACCAATCTATCGACGACCCATTCACGCGTTAAAGTTTGCGCTAGTTGGATGTGGTCTCCTTGCTTTGCACGCAACGAGTAGAGCCAACTGTTCCTTACAACAGCGGGCGCGGAATTTTCGAGCCATTTCTCGACGTGTGGTAATAATTTGGCAATTCTTGCGAGGTGGCTTGGATTGCTAGTTACAAAAACTGATAAGCTTTCATGAAATGGACGAAAGCCTACAGTTGATTCAAACAATAGATGAGTGATACCGTCGACACTGACTTTTTTATTTGTAGAAGAAATGTCCTCGAACGCGTGCTCAGGCCAATAATATGGCAGTTCGCAAATCAAATGCAGAGAGTCTTGTTGTGCGTATGTTAACTTTAGCCAAAGTTCTTGATAATATTTACGAATGTCATTGTCCGGACATTGAGGAAGTGCATGGATTAAGTGTTCAGTGGGAGGATTACACTTCTTGAGTAGCTCTTCAACGGAGAAAATTAGATGGAGTGGGTGACCGCCCGTTCGTTCGTATAATGCTCTGCTGCTGCTTAATATTTCGTGTTTCAGCTTATGATGTTTGCGGCGTATCCATCTGCGGCTTCTCATTAAGGAAACTACATAAGCTAAGACTGACTGAGGAGACATCGTCGGAACTTCGTCCCATCGGTCTCGTGGTAACTCTGCAACCAATCTATCGGGAAGTTGGTCGTCTCCTACGGGCTGTGTACCAATAATCAAATGGGTATTCGATGGTACAGGAAGCAATTGCTGGAAAAGCTCGTTGAGTGGTCGAGTTTCTCTCTCTCGGCGCCAAACATGGTCCAATCCATCGATTATTATGACCAACGGAACCCCTCGTGCTTTGAAATTCTCTGCACACTCGGTAATTTCTTTCCGTATTGCTTCGTGGCTATTGCTAGCAACTCCTGAAACTCGCAAATTTGCAATCTGAGCTAGCAAAGAATTTGCAACTGCATGAATGCGCATGCGGTCGGTTGTACTATCCGTTGTAGATAAGAAGTAGTGATGCCGAATTACTGGGATATTTAGGCTATCTAATGCATTAGTCAAATAGCTCAAATATGTACTTTTACCTCTACCAGGTGGGCCGTATAGGATGTGCACGTTGTTCTTGTCATCAGCCTTTGATATCTTTTTTAGAAGCGCACGATGAAAATCAAGATTTGGTGTTATGTATCCATTTGGTATCTCAAATTCTTGGGAAATTGGTTCAGGTCGGCGTGTGGATAGAACTGCGCGGACGGCGTCAATCGTGATGTAGCCATCGGGTGCGGGAAGGTTGTCGAATATTGCCCACTTTGTTGATTCAGAATGCAGTCTTTGGTATGAACCTTCGTCATATCCTAATTTTAAGAGCTCTCCCAATATGACGCTTTGGAGCATTAAATATTGACAATCACTATGCTTAATTTTAAGGATGTCAAGAATTTGACGAACTTCTGTTTCTCCACCAAGTTGTTCGATAAGAGTTTTCTGTAGTTCTATTGAAAGTCTGTTAAAACAAATTTTGTTGCCATCAAGGCATCGCCTAAACTCTTCGTCTGGTTCACGATTTGTAATGAGGGTAACGAGTCCTAGACTATCTATTGATGCAAGCTGCACTGCATCGGACCATTTCATCATCAGCGACCGCGGTTTTTGTGAGGAAGGAAGTTCGAGCAACCATTTCCAAGTGAGTTTATACACATCAGGATTCGGAGTGAATTTCACTTGAGCATAGTCGACTTTACCATCGCTACGCCATGCAACGATATCGTCGATTCCTTGCGGAGCCAATGACTTATCGTTGCACTCAAATCTCATCTTTTGATAGCGAGTAGGGGATGCTAACCACTCGACAAGCCATGACATGCCTTGGAGAGTTTGATAGACATAGCCTGAGTAAGGAATCGCTGATGGTTTTACTTTATCCATATATTTTGCTGGAGTCACCAGCAGAGCTGCACTTTGGGCAGTTCTGAGTATGTAAATTAGTGGCAATATTTGACAATACGCCAGAAATGTATAAATTACAATCAGGTAACTTTTTTAAAGAAAAGTAGTCCATCTGTTTTATGCAAATAAGTTAATTTTTTCGGCCTTGCAATTTGTATCAAATAGTCCTCAACGCATCCGACTACCGCCTTTGACAATATTCAACTAGTATAAAATCAATATTGAGAACTAAAATTGACACTTTTTTATGTAAGTCATTTGTTTTTTGGATTTTTTGACTTTTGGTCATTGCCTTTATTTCTCATCGATTATGTTATTGAGCATCAAAATTTCTGATGTTTTGCTTGGAAACGAATAGGACGATTAATGAAAATTGAAATTAAGTGGTCTAAGCCAATTGTATTGGTTCAGGACAAGAATTTGATTTATAGCCTCTCGGTTCTTGAGAGCGTTTCAGATTTGCCAGGAATATACGTGTTTGCTCGTAAATATGGAGACTCCTTGACTCCACTTTATGTCGGGAAAGCCAATAGTTTACTTAAAAGGGTCAAGGGGCAGTTAAATAACGTAAAGTTAATGATGCAAGTTAAAAATTGGGAAAAAAATGGTGGTCGAGTTTTGCTAGTAGGTTATGTCGCGAACAAGGGAAATCAAGATATAGATAAAGTTCTCGGGATAGTGGAAAGTACTCTAATTGAACATTTTCTAGCAGAGGGGCATCCATTGGTAAACATTCAAGGTACAAAAAAACAGGTTCATGAACTCACTTTCCGAGGTAATCGGTTTTCTGAAACAATCGCTCCACGCAGTATGTATGTGGAGGCAAAAAAGTAAATTATGAAAGATGTTTTTTTGATGTCATTTAGTTGACATCTAGTCATCTGCAAAACTACTGCTCCTGAAAAAGTAGTTATTATATATGTACAATACTATAATGAATTTAAAATTGCTATAACTTCATCCTGCACTTTGACCTCACTCAATCCTAATCTGTCTTGAGTAAGCACAAGCCTATCCCGGCAATGAGCTGGCCATCTTTCGTCATCATTGTCTATTGCAAACCAAGAAGTCGGATTTCGTCGTTGAACATCATTCCAAATCTGCACTCCTCTAGCAGTTAAATCGAATTCGATTTTGTGCATCTCTCTACGATGGAAAGTGGCTCCGATGACTTTTTCACGGAGTGGGGCCGATAATTGTGCCTTAGCATACTCAAAACTCTTTGCTCTAACCCAAGATGTGGATAAAACTATTCCCACATCAGGATGGGGACTTAGTAGGTTTTCCAGAATATACATCCACTCAAACAGGGTGCGGCCAGGGGTTTTGAGATATATGCCATGTTTTGGATGCCAGTAAACGGCATCGTCATGCAATACACCGTCATAGTCAAGGTAGAGAACTTTTGTCATTTTTTACTCCTATCAATCATGAAGAGCATTAGTTTTTGCAAAAACGATAAACAAAAGGTTTTCCGCTCATAAAATACGCCGTTCTTTGAAGGCTCAGAAATGTTGATAAGAATTTAATTAATTCTTCATGTATTCAACTATTCCTATCTACCTGCTTCGCGAGTAATTGAATCGCCGTTTCTAGCTTGGCACTTACAAAGCCGACCTTCGGTTCGCATATCAGCAGTTGCTTGTTGTTGTCGAAAATAGAATTAATGAGATTCCACCCGCTGTCCTGGTCATCGATTATCAATATTGGTTGTTCTTTGTGCGAATACTTCGAAATCCAGTTTTGAATTTCACTTACTCGTCCAGGGCTTTCAGATTTTGGTGTTCTCCAATGCCGGTGTAAATTACTTGCGATGAAATCAAGGCCTGCGCGTTCAAAAGCATACTTAATTTGATGCTGAGTTAGATAGTTTGACCAGCTTGAACTGATGACGTATTGACCGAAAAAACGCTGATGAAGCAATGTCAAATTTTCTATGGCTTCAGCAAAAAAAACCTGTTGCCAGAAACACCTGTTAATCGTCGCACATTCATTCTGAAGAGCGTCATAAACTGTGATTCCAGTGAAGCTTGGGTCAATCGCGATAACATCGTCAATGTCCAAAAAGATAATCGGTCTCATAGCTTTTTTTCGCACTGGCCTTCAAGGTATTGGGCTTAATAAATGTGTTAATTGCAATAAAAATCCACGTCTGAAACTTGCTGCTGTCACGTCAATATAGTGACATTTATGAGGTTGGTCAATAGAAGTATTATTAAAAAAAAATGCACAGATACTACTAGTTTACTTCAAGATAGCAAACCGAAACATCAGCTATTTCTAGCCCTAAATTGTTCGACCTTAAATCCGTAAATTAGTAGTTCTTTAGCACTATATCGGCAACTCCGATATCGGCCATAATTTATGGTGTGACCTACGTTGTTGACTCAATAAATTCATTCACAAGTCGCATCGCATCTGGGTGTCTATCAAAGACCTTGCGACTTATCCCTGCAGCTTTGGCTATTCCTTGTTTGTTTATTCGCCCGCTACTTGTAAGAAGTCGTTGCACTTGTTCTTTTTTTAATGAACCAAGAAATTTATTTAGGCCCTCAATATCAGTTAAGGGCCTTGTAGATGTTTGGTCTTGATGGCGAGCTATGAATGATTCAAGCAGATTTTTGACAGATTCATTCTTGTAAAAAACATCACGATGAAATCCACATGTTTCTGCGATTGCTGCTTTATTAGGGGCGCCAGCCAAGCAAGGAAGATACTCGTTGGATTCGTCTAGTGCGAAGAGATAATTTTGGAAGATGGTTTCGTAGGATGGACATTCCTTGGCCTTCGGTGCCTGTCCGTTCACTTTTTGGTTGTAAATCTCAATTAGATTCTGCTCATCGCGTTTAAATAGGATTGGCTGTTTGCCAAGACCATTTTTATATTGAAGTGAGATGATTTCGATGTGATGAGTCCTACATATTCGCCAGAGGTGTTGAGCCAATGAACCTAGTTTTTCTGCTATTTTTGATAATGGAATGTAATTTTGATTAAATAATTCGACTGAGATGACGGGAACTCGAATGTTTCCGTCAAATGTATCGGCGATTAGAAGCCTTGCATCAACGGCACTTTCAACCGCCATCATGTAAATTCCCGTCAGTTGGGAAACTTGTTCTAAGGTGTAGGTGTTTCCATTTAGTGCGCTTCTTTTTTTTAGAGTGAAATCTTCTAGCTGTACTTTATCAACTAACAGACTATCCAGCTTACTGCCGAGCCGGCCAACCGGGGTTAATCGACCATCGAAAATTGCTGTAACGATATCTGCCTTGGTTTTCACATCTTTAAATTTGAAACGCATTGCTGTCTCTAATGTCGTTAAATTGGTATCTAGTTCACCAATGCTTGCCAAGTTAAGACCTCGTTCAAGAAAGAGTTCTACATCATCAATGTGCCACGATGATTCATAGCCACGCCTAAATCGCGTATGGAAGACTTTCATTTCTCTTAAGTGTTGTAGGACACTTAATGGTAATCCCAATTGCGCAGCGGCTTGTCGACCTGACAGCAACCCTTTAGACTCGGATGGAGACTGGGTTTTTTCAGTGTCAATAATGCGCATAGTTCTTGCGCCGATTTTTAATTCTCGCTGTACCAGTATTCCATCCTCAATCATTTTTTCTATTTTGGGATGCGTTAGGCGATATAGACGAGCATATTCCGATTTTGAGATGAAGCGTTTTTCGTCAGCAAGTAGCTCCTTCGCATCCTTAAATCCAATGGTACTTTGCCCCCATTTGGCGTTTCCAAAACGAATGAATTCGTCACGTAAAAAGGAAATCTCTTTTGAAAATTTTCTGCCCTTAAACATGCTTTCGTAGAAGTCGGAGAACTGGTTTCGAAGTCCAGTGGATTTAACCCCATTTTCAGTTGAAAGGACTCCGATTTTTTCGAGGAAATTGTGGTAATTGGTTGGCCAGTTTTTCAATACATGAAAACCCGCCTTAACGCGTTCTTCAACAGAAGGATGACTAGGATTTAGTAATCCAAAGTTTTTGTTTCCTAAGCTGCTAATCATGTATAAGAAGGCGGGCAATGACAGAGCAGCGAGATGTTCAGTTGGAAAATTGCAAGTGTTCGCTT
>JAYVHZ010000362.1:0-12263 GCA_043770645.1 Undibacterium sp.
TTGTGTTGCGCGGTTTTCGATTTTGATTTTACCTTGCATTAAATCGGTAATCACGCTGTGGGCAATGCTCAGACCCAAGCCGACACCACCCAATCCTAATTGCTTACTAAAAAATGGTTCAAAAATTCTTTGTAAACTGTCTTCGGCAATTCCCAGACCATTGTCGCTGATTATGATGCAGATTTCATCCTCACTTTCGCTCAAGCTAAATTCCAAGTGTGGATGCTTGGTTGTTTGTAAACCATGCTGCATCGCATTGTCCAGGAGTTGATCGAGTACTTGAGACAAGGCATTTGGATAGCCAGTTTGTACTATGCCTTCTGGTATTTGTAAGTGTAATTCCACCATTGCTTGCTTGAATCGGTTTTTCCATTCCGCTATAAGAAGTTGGCAGCGGTAGGATAGATCGAAGGAGGTGAGTTCCTCCTGATGTTGTTCGACGGCGAGTGCTCGAAATCTTTGTACCAATTCACTCGCGGTGTGCAAGGCGCGTGAAAGTATTGCATTTCCTTCCAACATGGAATCCAAGGTCGTCCGTACTTTACTGCGACTTAAACTGGCACCTGAAATATCCTCGAGCAGGTTTTGACTCAGGTATTGCAGAGTGCTGGCGGCAATCGTTGCATTGCCCAAAGGCGTGTTCATTTCATGCGCAACGCCAACTACTAAGCGACTTAAGGCTAATTGCTTTTCTTGACGCATTACCAAACTGATTGCTTGTTCTAATTCTTTGGTGCGTTGTCGTACCTGTTCTTCCAAATTAGCGTGAGCTCGCTGCAAGGCTTGTTCAGCTTGCTGTCGAATTTTTGCTTCTGTTTGTAAATCTTCCAGCGCTTGGCTGAGTTCAGTATTCCGACGCGCCAAGGACGATTCGAGTACAAAACCTTGCCGACTCAATTCTTGGTTTTTTTGTTGTAATGAAGGTGCTGCCATGACGTCATCTAGGGTGTCACCTAAAGTCTTGGATAAGAGTTGACGTCGATGCCGGTTTAATTCCAAAAGACGTTCGCAAGCTGTCAATGCAATTTCAAAGTGCCCCCATTTTTTCCCAAGGCTGATGATTTTCTTGAGCACAGCCTCTTGAACTGGTGCGGTCAGCATATTGTGTGTATGCAGCTCTTCGGCAAGATCGAGCAATGCTTGCCAACCTTTGTTGAACTCTGCACTCTGGCACATTAACAAAGCTTCGCAATAGCGTATCCAAGAGGACCAGCTAATATTGATGTTGTCAGCATGATGTTGCATGCCTTCGACATACAATAGGTGTTCGGTAGTGTCTTCACGTAGTCCTAGTGAGGCACTCAGAATGGCGATATTGGTATGTGAAATTAATATGAACTTATCAAGTTTTGCCTGCTGCCCAACTTGTAAGCATTCTTTATGCAAATTAAGTGAATTGATCCAAGCTTGTTTGGCGTCTTCGCCATCCAATTCGTTACCTATAAAGTAATAGGCCGAGGCAGTTGAGCGTAATAAATTTGCTAAAGCAACTGGCTCCAATAATTCACGCTGAAGCAATAAAGTCTTGCTCATGTCGATGACTTCAGCATACATCTCGCACTGGATCATAACCAGACAACGACTGACACGCATACTCATTGCATCGCGGGTACGGCCGCAATGTTCGAACATCTCGGCTGCCATTGCGGTACTGTGCAGCGCCGCGTGATGTAATTGCAAATTGATTTGAATTGCCTGCATCGCTTCCCAAATCCAAGCCCGTGCAAGATGGCTACCGAGCGCTTGCGCTAGCTCATGCAAGTGCATTGCGCGTTGCAGTAATTGGGTGTGACTTTGCGTGCTTGGCGTTGCACCTGGGTAAAGAAGCAGCACTTCTAACAATAAAGCATCTTCTGGATTAAAGCTAAGCTGTGAAAGTTGTGGCAGCAGCGCTCGCAATAGCTCCCACTGACCACCTTGGCACATTGCATGTCCTTGCTCTAACAAGTCATGGTTTTCAAGCTGTGTCGAGACACTGAGGTCGTCCAGTTTGTTATTCATAGGATACCCCGCGATTTTGGTGCGGTTTTAGTTCCATGCCGATGTTATCAACCCGTGAAGCTCGCAAAAATCTCTTTGGATTTTGCTCCTATCATTATCGATAGGAGCATAACGCAAAAACTTGAGTAGCGATCAAGACTGGAAATTTGTTGTGGTCGAATGTCGCTTTTCACGGACAATTGGTATGCATGGCGATTGCTGCGCAACGAGATAGACAATTCTGTCTCGATGATAGTGCGATCTACTTTATCGAGGAATGATGCGCTTAAGTTGTCTTTTTAGGTTTGCTATCACCGCGCAATGCCCACACCACGCCGGCCAAACATAAGACCATACCTGCCCATTCGATATAGCCTGGGCGATAATTTTCTAATTGAATAGATAACAGCACCGAAATGATAGGTGTGACCACACCGATAAAAACGGTTTTTTGGGCACCGATTCTATGGATCAAAGTGAAATAACAAGCAAAGGCAATAACAGAACCAAACAAAGACAAATAGAGTAAAGACAGCCAGTAACTGGTACTCGATGGCAAGCTCCAAGTTTGACCTGTGATGATGGCAAACAAGCTGACCCAGAATGTCCCCCAAGCCATCGCCCATGCCATGGTCAATAGGACATTTTGACTTTGTTGCCGCACTTTCACCACAACCAGATTACCAAAGGTACTGGCCAGTGTTGCGGTTAATGCCAAGCCTAAGCCGAGCAGGAAATTGGTTTCGTGACCAGAATGCGTTTCCTCCCAATTGCTTTTGAGCGCAGGAAAAAATAACAAAATTACACCCGCAATCGAGATGAAAGCGGCGCCCCAAATACGCAAACTAAGCGGCTTATTAAAGAAGATTCTTTCAGTGATCGGTGACCAGATCACCATCAATGAGAACAGCACCGCAACTAGAGCGGAAACCAAATATTGTTCCGATGAATAGGTGCAAAGATAGCTGAGTGAGAAAGTGAAAAAACCTTGCAAGGCCAGCCATCCTTGCAGTTTCAAAGGCAGGCGCAAAGACTCTTTACGCAGCCAACACCAGACGAAAAGACTAAGCGCCGCTAAGCCAAATCGATAAGCAACTGAGACTGCAGGAGCGACCTCACCAAGTTGTTGTGTAATCGCCCAAAAGGTCGAGCCCCAGATGAGTGAGGCAATAATGAAAAGTAGAGAAGATGGCATAGTCCGCTAGTGTAACTTTTTTTACGCGAACTTGCCGCACTTCTTTACTCTGCCGCTTGTCTGAATCGTTGAATGCGTTTCTCTGTCATTGGATGACTCGAGAGGTAATCTTCCATTTGATCTTCTAACCAACTAGATTTGCGTTTTTTCTTCTCTTTGCTTTTTGCGTTTGGCGTGTAATTATCTAAAGATTCAAATAAATTCGCTAAATGTACAGGTGAGATACCACGCGCTTTCAATAATCGAATTGCGTATTCATCAGCTTCAGATTCCTTTTCTTGCGAATACTTTGCACTTAACACACCACCAGCGGCAACGCTCACAATGCTACTGAAATCGCCGATTGTTGATCCGAGCAAGACGGTCATCAGTGAAGTTTCGGTAATGTTATGCATGCTGTGACGTAATTCTATGTGCGCGATTTCATGTGCTAAAACACCGGCTAATTGCATTTCTCCAGCAGGAGTTAAGCGCTTGTTTTCACTTGGCATTAACTGATACATGGCATCAGTGATATAGATGCTGCCATTCGGTAATGCCAGTGCGTTCGGGCCGATTTTTTCGCTGTTACGTACTTCTAAACGAATTGGAATCCTCGTCGTAGTGGGTTTGATTGCTTCGAAAACCTTGGCGATCTGCGCCTCTTGCTCAATCTCAGCTTCAGACGGGTTGAAGTAGTCAGTGGCCAACATATCCTCGACCTCACGTCCAAGGAAATCATCGACTTCTTGGGAAATTAAAGGAACAATCTGCTTCGCTAAAATTGGACCGCCGTAGCGATAGCTGGCATAAAATAGCGCCAGTACGATGGCAATCGCTATGATCGCGATGCCCCATTTGCTTTGCCATCGTTCAACCAAGCTAGGCTGATAGCCAATTTGTTTGAGCGCCTCTTGCTGATCGCTTAGCTCAGGAATTTCGCAATGTGAGCCATCCTCAAATTGTAAGATCAGCGCCGCGTTGGCATAAGGTTCTTCAACCCGCGTGGCTGCGCGTGAAAAATGTTTCTTTAATTGTGCCGCTGTGAGGATGATTTGTTCTGCGTCAATTGACAGATTTACGGGAACAATCATGCTGTGGTGGGCATCGAAGTAATTCGCATTCATAAGTGTCTCCGGCCTTACCAAGAAAGATCAAATCCAAAGAATTCTGCGGAGCTCTCTGCCGCCGCATTCTCGTTGTTTGTAAGCGCAACGTGTGTGTCGAAGGCGTTGGCAGTCGCGATGACCTGCATATGTTCCAAACGGAAACGATAGCTGCGAATCACTGCGAATGGTCGGTACAGTCCCAAACTGCAAATCGTTAGGATCGCATTCACAGTTTGTAGACGGGTGTAAGCCCAGATCGGTAAATTGGATTGGAATTGTATGTCATCGACTTGTGTATGATTCCATGAGGCATTCCAGATTTTGACCTGTAGGAATGGTCCAAGTATCGAGTACATCAGTAGACCTATAAACGCAGAACTAATGAAGCCGATCAGACCTGTGCCAAAACCTTCATTTGCACCGACGTCATTGTTAATGAATAAGGACGCGCCTAGTGCGACGATGATGCCACCGGCAATGGATACTAAAATCACGTAGAAAAAAGTAACGGTATATGGCCAGACAAAGGCGTTGACTGAAATATCGGCTTTGGACTTTTTTTGACCATAACTGAAATTATTGTGCTGGTAGTATTTCATTCTGGCGTGCAGCCATGGCCAAGACAGATACAAAATACCCGGTAGTGCGACAAACCAGCTGAGCGGAAATAAAACGGCAAATAGGGCAGGCAAAACAAAGATGATGGCGATCGGCAGGTAAATCGAATATGCCAAGCCTAAAGTCCCATCAAACTCAAAACGCAAGCCACGATAACTGGTATTGCGTAAGCGGAAACGAAGACCACTGCGCATCATCCACGGTAGACCAAAAAACAAGAGTAATGCGAACACAAGCGCAAAGCCCTTCGATAAACCGAATACATAATGGTAGAGAAACAGTAGAACGGCAGCGATGATCCTGCCACGTAAGATCGTTTTCGGATCTCCATGGAAATTAAAGCAAGCGCCAGCCAGCTGTGTATTGCGGTCAAAATACTGCAAACGTCTTACTTTTGCCCAGGCAGAATAAATTCCTAATGTCAGCAGACTGAGGCAGAGATTGACGATCCAAATCTTGAAATATTCTTTGCCGCTACCGGTGAATGTGGGTTGATAGTTAATCGGTTCTGCCACATACAAATCTGTAAAATTCGGACTTGCTTCATCGCTCACATCGCGGACGATCTTGTCTTCGGACGGCATTAGCTGACCGTTTGTTTCGGTGAATTGATCAAGCGGCTCTGCTGGCATCACGGCTCCTGAAAAAACAAAGGTTGTTGAGCCAAGAATCATAGCACGTATGATTGTCAAATAGATAAATATTAACGGCGAAAGTATTTAAACTGTGAGCTGCCTTTACGTGGATCTGCGTTAAGTCTTATTGGCAAATCGCTTGTCCCTTATCTAGAACTTGGTTGTTTTCTGTTGAGATGAATTCCCATGCATAGCTGTTGCTAGCCAGGTTTAATTTAAGTACACCGTAATGATCATTTTGACGAAACTCGCTACCATCTTTGACTAAGAAGATCGGTGATAACTTAGCGCCACCAGTGCCAACCACAAAACTACGTATGCCATTTTTAGGATCAGGCGAACCCTCGCTATCCATTGCGGTAAAGCGTTCGTAATGGTGATCGTGACCACTGAGAACAATATCTGCTTTGGCATCCGCCAAGATTTTCCATGCGTCTCGCATGGTTTTGATGTTGCCGTGACCACCGGAAGAATAGACTGGGTGATGCCAAAAGGCGAGGGTGCAAGTGCTAGGGTTGTCTTTTAGTGTGGTCTTTAGCCATGCCAATTGGGCTTGCATTGCCTGATTTTTGATATTGCTGTTCAGCGACAAAATTAACCAATTACCTATTCGTTTTTTGTAATAGCCAAGTCGCTTGGTTCCAGCGAGTTCGTCAAAATAATGATAGTAGCCAGCTGCTAATGGGACACCATAATCGTGATTGCCTGGCGATGGTAAGGTGCGGGTTTTGAATTGTCCCCAAGTTTTATCGTAGCAGTCATTGAATTCTTCAGGTTTTCCGATTGGATAGGTGTTGTCGCCCAAGGTCATTGCATAAGTATTCTGGCTCTTTTTCAGACCATTGGCGATCAGGGTTGCTGTCTTTGCCGCCTTGGTTTCTGTTGCGCTCAATTTGCGGCAATCCGCGATGTCGCCTGCGGCATACAGTGTGAAAACAATGGAATTGTCTTTGGCTGACTTCTTGGTTTGTGCATTCACTGTTTGTGTCACAAAAGTGAATGATACAGCGCAAAAAGCGCCGAAAGCGCATATTGCACTCAGGCTTAAATGAGTAACACGAGAAGTTGATTCAGATTGAGCAAGCTTGAGCATCGGGATTGATGGCATGAGATAAAACGATATTTTACTCGTTTATCCTGCAATGGCGACTTCTGCTTGGGTTCCAGATTCGCGTTGGAAAATTTCCTAATCGCTGGCAAAAAAGACGGACATCCAAAAAGAAGAGGGCAAAAATCTCTATGGAGTTTTGCCCTCTTTTATTACACCTACGATGACTTTATCAGTCTAGTTTGCAATCTTAGTTGCCAAGCTTCTTATTAAGCTTACTTACCAAGCTTACTTACCAAGCTTAGATTGATCCCCAGCATTAATGATAGAAATAACTTCAGGCTTGATGATTTGACGTAATGCTTCGTTGACTTGGGCAACAGTCAAAGCGGCTACCTTGGTCTCAAAGTCCTGATCAAATTTCATGGTGCGGTTGATTGCGAGATAGCCTGATAATTGTCCTGCTAAGCCAGCATCCTGAGTGCGACCGACTTCTTCGCCTTGTTTCCAGCCCTTTTTCGCTTCGGCTAATTCTGCTTCGGTGAAGCCTTCGGCCAAGGCTTTTTGTACTTCCTCACGTAAAGCCGCTTCGACTTTTGCGGTGTTTTGTGGTGCACTTAAAGCATATGCACCCCAGAATCCGCTTGGATCTTGGCTAGGTACATTTAAGAATGAACCGACACCATACGACAGACCTTCTTTTTGGCGAATACGATCTGCCAGACGACTGCGTAATGCGCCGCCACCGAGCATGTGATTCGCCATTAACAAGGCTGGGTAGACTGCTGCATCATCTTTGATCGCCACTGGATGCACCGCCAACAAGAAGCTGCTGGCTTTGTCTGGTGTATTCAAGGTGATTTTTTCTCCGGCGACTGCCTTCATGTTACGTGCAATCCGTGTGTAACTTTGTTTTGCTTTCCAGCTACCGAACAAATTGTTTAGTTGCGTTTTTAATGCCGCAACATCAAAGTCACCAACCGCCGCGAAGCTCGCATTGTCCGCACCAAAGTAATTTTGGTGGAAGGCTTTGACGTCTTCTAGTTTCACTGCTTTGGCCGCGACGACTTGCTCAGTTAAGGTGTTCGCGTGCAATACATGTCCTGCAGGTGTCGCATCGGTGAGACGTGCCAAGGCATTGCTTGCTTGCGCTTGCGGTTCTGGAATGGATTGCTCAATGCGGCCAACGATGGCCAGCTTGAATTCTTCAAATTCATTCGTTGGGAACGCTGGTTTTTTCAGAACTTCAGCCAGTAATTCGAGCGCCGCTGGCAGTTTGTCGCGGGTAGCTGTGATGTTGGCAGTGACGCCTTCAGCGCTGCCACCGATGGTGACTTGGGCATTTAATTTATCAAAACTATCTTTGATTTCTTGACGTGATAAACGCTCTGTACCTTTGTTGAGCAAGCTCGCAGTAAATTGGCCAATTTCCGCCTTACCTTGCAAACTCGCCTCAGTTCCCATACGTAAACGCAAGCTGACGCTGACCGTTGCGCCTTTGGTTTTCTTCGGTAACAAGGCGAGTTTCATGCCGTTGGATAAGCTTGAACGCTGCGTGCGCTTTTCAATATTCGCAGGACTAGGATCAAAGGCTTCGCCCTGCTCAACGACGGCTTGTCCTTTGTAATCTTTCACCATGTTCATGATGTCTGGTGTACCAGGAACTTCGGTGCGATCAGCTGTTTCTGTCGGGATGAAACGACCCAAGGTGCGGTTTGTCGCTTTTAGATATTTTTCTGCCGCGGCTTGCACTTCTTTGACGGTCAATTTTTCAATCTGATCGCGTTCGATGAAGAATAAACGCCAATCACCGGCTGCCATGGATTCGGTCAATGCAATGGTCAATTGCGCTGTGTCATTCAATGCCAATTGGATTTGTTTGCGCGCGGCTTGCTTTGCGCGATCCAATTCTTCTTGCGTGATCGGTGCGGTCTTTAAGTTCTCTAATACTTTCAAGAGTGCTTCTTGTGCTGCATCCAAATTATTTTCTTTTGGCACGATCGCACCAAAGATGCCATAACTTGGCTCTAAATTACTGACGGTGTTGTAGTTGATTGCCGTGGCTAATTTTGTTTCGACTAAAGCTTTGTGCAAGCGACCACTTGGTGCGCTGGTTAAAACATTGGCGAGCAGGCTGAGTGCTGCGGAATCGATATGCGCTGAAGGTGCCATGTGGTAACCCGCACCGACAAATTGCGTGCCACCAGTACGGCGCACGGTGACTGCGCGTTCACCATCTTGAGTTGGCTCGGTAGTGTAAGTTGGATCGATTACACGGCTTGGTTTAGGAATGCGACCAAACAACTCATTGACTTGTTTGAGAATTTTTGCGTCATCAAATTTACCAGCGATCATCAATATCGCATTGTCAGGCTGGTAGTATTTTTTATAGAACGCACGCAAACGCGGGATATTCACTTGTTCAATATCAGAACGCGCACCGATGGTTGATTTGCCGTAATTATGCCAGTCGTAAGCGACTGCTTGAATTCGTTCTGTGGTGACGCCGATAGGATCGCTTTCACCGATTTCAAATTCATTGCGAACGACAGTCATTTCGCCTTTTTGTGTTTTCGGATTCCATAAATCGTTTTGATCAATAGCGGCATTGATCATACGATCGGCTTCCATTGCCAGCATTTGTTTCAGATTGTCTTCGTTCGCTGGAAATGTCGCGTAGTAGTTGGTGCGGTCATACCACGTGGTGCCATTGAATTCGGCACCAGTCGCGTTCAATACTTCGACTGGGGATTTCGTGCCTTTTTTGATACCGAAGTTGGCGCTAGGTTTGAATAAGAGATGTTCCAGTAAATGCGCCATGCCAGTTTCGCCATAATTCTCGTGGCGGGAACCGACCATATAAACCAAGTTGGTGGTAAGGGTTGGCTTACTCGCATCAGGGAATAACACCACGCGCATGCCGTTGCCGAGTTTGTATTCGGTAATGCCTTCAACAGAAGTGACTTTGACTGGAGCGCTTAATTGTTTTGATTTGGTGGCGCTGATGTTGGCTGGGACAATGTCAGTCGGTGCTGTGGAAAATGCGATGCCAGGTGTCAAGATACCGGCGCTCAACATGATTAGGGTAATTAATTTCACGGAGAATCCTTAAAAAATACAACGAGGCGAGCAACATAGTGGATTTATCAACTATTTGCAATTAGTTAAAAGTAATATTGACAACTTTCATCAAAATTGTCTTGTTTAATGCGATCCATTAGCGATTGCGTACCAATAGCTTTCAAGGTGTAGATAAAAAGAATTTTTCAATTATTATTTTTTTATCCCCTGATTTTATTCGTCGCCAAATAGCGAGACCTGCGTTGTTAAGTCGGTTGGTGGTTTTTTTGTTTTGCGTTGCGTCGCCTCTGCCGGTTTCGCCCACATTTTTTCAGCAGGGTAGAGCTGCAAGAAAGCGCGCGCCATTTCTGGATTGCAACAACTCAACCACTCGTCATAATCCTGTTCTGGCAAGATGACCAGCGAGCGTTTTTCATCGCCAGGTTTGTGGAAACGCTGCATCAAAGGATGATCATCGGCATTGATGGTGATTTGTGTGAAAGAAAAACTCTGTTGGCCATCGGGCTCATTCCAACTTCGATATAAGCCGGCAACCGCAAAATCGCTACGGTCATGCAGCCCGATTTGCCACCGCTCGGCTTTGCCACTTTCGTAGTTGGGTTCAAAGAAATCTTGCAGGGGAATCAGGCATAATTTCCCTTCGCGCCAAGGCTTTGCATAGCTGCGCAATTCGCCCAGCGTTTCTGCACGGGCATTCATGGTGCTAAAGCGTTTAACTCCAGGCGCGATCTTGGTTTTCGGGATCATGCTATAGCTACCTAATTGTGCACGTCGCCGCTTTAAATCATCGTGGGTGATGAAAGGTGCTGCATAGTCTTGCCAAGTTTCTGGTCGCCATTCTTCGCCTGTTTGGTCGACAGCATTAAATTTGGCAGTGATCTGGTCTTTACGAGTGGGAGTGTAATTAACGCACATAGCGGTTTGATTTGAATTTGATTGAACAGTGTCGCCTATTGTCGCAAAAAAGGGGAAAAGGTTTGAGTCAATGGTAAATGGCTTTAGTGCATTTACTCATATTTAACAGGCTAGTTTTGGCTTGGTTCGGTTTTGCAGAGATATTATCTTAGCTGATGAATCTTAAAGTTTTCTTACAGTTTCGGGCAAGCTTGCTTCAACCACCTGAGCACTTCATTTTTACCTGTAAAACATTAATTTTCCCGCAAATTTTATTCAGTTGACCTTGTTACGATGTCCAGCTCGGTGATGATCTGCGTTAGCGGCAAGTCATATTTATCCGGTGGAAAATCAATGAAGGAGATTTGATAGGCGACACCGATCGTGTTGACGTCAGGCATGGCTGCTAATGTGCGATCGTAGAAACCACCACCGTAGCCAAGTCGAAAATTTTGCGGATTAAATCCTACGCAAGGAATCACCAATAAGTCAGGTTGTATGGCTAAAGCACGTTCGCGAGGAATAGGGATGCCATAGGCATCTTCATCCATCGCATCTTCGGGAGCCCAAGACACGAATTTGAGCGCCTGTGCTGGACCAGTCACAATTGGCAAGGCCAACTGCACGCCATCGGCATGTAGTTGTTGAAAACAAGCTTGCAAATTTGGTTCGGCTTTGATTGGCCAATAGATTCCCACCGAACGCGGGCTGAGAGCCTCAATCTGTTGACGCAAATGAGTCGCGATTTGCAAATCCCATGTTTGTCTGATCGATAAAGAGGTTTCTCGGCGCAGTTGCAGCAGATGCTTGCGTAATTCTAGTCGCAATCGTGCTTGGGCTTCGGTTTGCAATGGCATTTGTACTTTTACGCGATGTGGTGGCTGTGTCATACTGTCAGAGTCGGTTGATCAATCATTCAAATTGGCATGCATAGGCATGTTAACCGACTCAGCGTAGTTTTAAAGGGATTTGCTTGAAAATGTTAGAACAGAAAATACTAGCCAGAATCGCTTTTTGCGTCGTTGCAGGTTTCGCGACGTCGATGGGTGTGAGCGCAATAACGAGTGAACATGCGTTTGCGGAAACACGTTTGGAAATTGGTTCAGCGCCGACCACATTCGAGCCTGCCGCTGTCAATGATGACGACCGTTTTATGGCTTTACGCGATGCCGCTATGCATGATGACGTCAAAGCGGTGCAAATGCATGCTTCGCAACTCGCGCAGTATGCTATCCCTTCGTACGTTGACTATTATGTGCTGCGTACTCGGATACGCTCAGCTTCTGCGGCGGAAATGAATAGTTTCTTCAAGAAATACGAAGGTAGCGCAATCGCAGATCGTTTGCGGAATGATTGGTTATTGGTTTTAGGCTTTCGCGGTGATTGGGCGAATTTCGACCAGCAATTGCCCTTGTATGTGGTGAATGACGATAACCAAGTCAAATGCTATGCCTTGTTATCGAAAGCGATCAAACAGCAAAGAGTCGCGGCAGAAGCCCGTACTTTGATCACCTCACCCAAGCAATATGGTGACGGTTGCTATCAATTGATTAGTGCACTATATGACCAGGGCCAATTTACTGATGCCGATTTGTGGGCGCAAATGCGAATTGCCGCTGAATCGTCTGCGATACCCTTGGCGAAGCGTTTAGGAAAAATGTTGAATATTCCTGAGAAACGCTTGATCGAAGCGATGGACAAGCCGAATAATGTGTTTAAGAAAG
>JAYVHZ010000363.1:0-8370 GCA_043770645.1 Undibacterium sp.
CCTCACCATCCTTGACCGCATCGCGGTACTCAATCGACAGCTTGCCCAGCGTCTCCATCGCCTCATGAAACTTTTCTGAAATCTCTTCGTTACCAATCGCATCGATCTGTGGCAGCTTTACAAACGTGCCGCCACTCACCGCCGCGACCGCTTCAGCAAACAAAGTGGTACCAGAAAACTCCTGCATCAAAAGCGCAGTATTCACGCCAACATCCATGCCCTTGCATTCATAAATACGGTTTTGTAACGCGACTCGATTCATACCGAGCGCACCACACATCGAATCCCAGCCACCTGGGAAAGCCTTAATCATTTCCAAAAGTGATTGACGTATGTTCATTGAGCTTTCCTTTTCTTATGGTTTTAATCAGTTTGATGACGTACTACACTCGTCCTGAAGCACCGACGGATAAGCCAATTTGATGTACATCATTCGTGCTTTGGGAATTTGAGTCTTTCTCCAGATGGACACTGTCGGATCAGAAACGTCAAAGATGCGAGCAACAGCCCCCGTACCACCGAGGCGGTCGATGATTGCGGAATGCTCTTTGTTTAAGTGTTTAGATTTCGTCATAGTGGCGAAATATTAGATTAATCTAAAAAACTAAGCAAGAAATTTTTAGCCAAATCTAATTTTTTTTGAATTAGCATACGACGATGATGAAATGGTATGAAAGACTAAAGATAGCCCGAGAGGCTCAAGGCTTGAAGAAATCTCACTTTGCATCGAGGATTGGCGTTACTCCAGCGACGATCACAGAGTGGGAGGGAGGACTTACAACTAGCCCCTCCGCGAGCAATACTCTCAAAATTTGTGAAGTCTTGAAGGTTTCGCCCGATTGGTTGATTAATGGCGAAGACGCACCAGACAAATCATCAAACAAAAGCGCAGATGTGAAGAGAGCAATTGAAATTATGGAGTCACTCAGTGAACCAGAATTAAAGCAGCTTTTGGCCATCATCAATACCTTTTCACCGAACCACACTTCGATTACCAAATAGAAAAGCCCTTAGTTGGGCTTTTTTTATAATTTATTTTTCAAAAAAAGGTTGCATACATGCGATATGTGATTATTAGCCTTGCCATTTTGATTTCCATGTCAACTGCCGTCGCACAAAACAAATCAAAAGTAGCAAAGAAAAATTCGTTAGATTTTCTTGAAGTTCCATTTAATATTGATTCACAGAAATTAAAATGGACTGGAGAGCACGATATCTCAAAAGTCATCGCCGCAATCAAGAAGATTGATTTCAAAAAGGATCAATTCGAAACCACTGCAGCTTATCTAGCACGAACAGAAAACCCACAGATCTTTTCAATGCCAATCAATAGCCTACTTGGATTCAGCTTTTCTTTCCAAGACCCAGGAACGCCTAGCCAATGCTACACAAAGTACGACGCCGACAAACTTGATCTAATTGTTGAGTGCCTAACGTCAACATTACAACGCATTTACAGCCCCGAAAAGGAAAAATTTATTGAAACTTTTACATTTTCCAAGGTAACTACTACCGATGGGAAGAGCTACGTTGGCGAAAATAACTTTGGGGTTAAAAGACGCATCAGTGTGCGTACCGCAAAAGGTCTTGGCCTAGCAATCCGCAACCTTGAAGGAATAGCCGCGACTGATTTTAGATCAGGATTATTAAAGATAGAATTGAGACTTCCAAACTTCACCCAACAAACGGCGAAAGCCAATATGGACGACATCGGACTCTTATTCATTGGAGAATTGGAAAGCCCTTACTTGTTACGTGAGTCAAAAGCTGAAGAGCCTACAATTGATCGGCCGATTGACTATCGCGGCGACTTTCAATATCTAAATATGTTCATGAGAGAAGTCTGGGTCGTTAATATCCGCACGAAGGAAATTCTTCAGCGATTTGATCGCTCGAAGACTAGACTCGAATAATTGTCGCGACTAGTCACTATCTGTACCACAGATTTATTCCATGTCACTCGGAGTATCAGATTCAATCTTCCCACCTGAAAACATACTTTTGTACAAAGCAAGGATCAGATCGATTTTTGCTTTTTCGTCGTCACTAGATGGAGTTATAGTCGACAGCTGATCGATGCACTGGCATAAGAAAGCAATTAATCCACTTTGTCGCGAAAGCAATTCTTTCTCAATCACCGCGTCCCCGCAGAAACTGGACGTCAGTCTTGCAATTATCTCTGCATTCATCGAACGTCCATTCAACTTTGCCTGCACGGAAATCTTTTGACGCATACCGTCAGGTAAGCGAACTTGAAATTTTTCAGATTCACGAGATACTGTGAGAAGTTCATTTTTTTGCATTCAGTGAGAATACAAGGAATAGCCTTCTGTTTAAATAATGGCACCGTGCCCTACAATTCTACAATTCGATAGATTCCTAACATTGGGACTCACTTGACCATATTGTTTATGGTCGAAGATAAAACGAATTAAGGAAATTTAAAGTGCTGAAATTTACAAGAATCGAAGATCTATCATTTATCTCTAAACCTAAAAATTCAAATTCCCGTCACTTTTTCGACACACCACCACGCGGTGATTTCATTAATGACCTCAATTTAGGCAAAGAAATGGCTGTCGAATATATGAACTATTTATCCGGCGGCGAGCACGCCGTGCCGATTTTAGCGTCGATTATCTTGGACGCAATCTCCCAAGAAAATGCCGCTCAATTAAAAGACGCACAACTCATCGGGTTCATTTCAACAATTGAAGCTGAACTTAAAAGACACATAAAAACGAATAAATTGTGACTTACTTCAAAAATTTACATGTAAATAAACAAGATCTTTAACATGTAAATCATTTTTTTTAGATTTTCCTAAAAAATTCTTGATTATTTTTTTAGATTTATCTAATATTCGACCACTACTTTTTAGATGGAGCGAATATGAAAAACCTAATCGCATTTATCGTTACTGTAAAACTCAGTGACACAACAATCCGCATGCCAGCAATCGCCAGCACGAGTGCCGACGCGATCATGAACATGACGGATATCTACGGTGCAGCAGTCATCACAGCCACTCCAATGGGAGTGCGCCATGTTTAAGCCACTGACATCAGAAATATATAAAGCCATCAACGAAAGTGAGCGCCACATTTTAGACATGCCTAAGCGCAGTCTATCCAATAAGATTTTCGCTTTCTTGGGTTTATGTGCGCCAACGTGCAAAGGTCTTCTCGCGTACAAAACCACGCAGAACGGCGTTCGTACGATTGAACTTCAAGCCGCAATCAGTATGGACATAGACCCCACTGATCCGCCAGATCCGCTTGTCTACACTTGTGCTTGCAATGAGATAAAAAATCGCACTTGTCCTAGCTTCAAGCTTGTACGGGAGCGACTTACCAAAGCCGCCGCCGGGGAAGGCTTGTGCATGCTTTCCACTAAACCAAAAATTGAACCCAACGTCAACTATAGTGACATCAAAACTGGATCGATTGATGACTCGCGCTACGATGTAGTCGTCACCAACATCATGAATTCGCCACACTGGTGTAATCAACAGCTTTACCCGGTCGTTATCTATCGCACGCCAGGTATTGATAATGCCAAGTACAGCGCCAACAGCAGCAACGGCCAATGTAATCGCTTGCAGCAAAGTGATTTCGTGCATGCCGCCTCCTTTTCAAATAGTCGAATTGAAAAGGATAGCATGCTATGAAAACCTTCAAGCCAAATTCCAAATTCAATTTCTTGGATCATAAGAATCAGCCGACCGAGCTACCAGACAACAACTTCCTAGTACGCACCCGCGCCACTGGTCGCGATCAGTTTGAAGGATTAAAAGGTCGCGACTACATCAACGCTCGCAACTTGGGCAAAGTGCAGACGTCTGCACCATCCCACAAAACCTAATGCCGCGCATCGAGCCAGATAGCGCGGCATTAGAGGCGGCATACAACAGCCGCCTAAACCGCCCTCTCTCGCTCAGCGCAATGCTAAACGATCCGCTCCAACGGATCATTTTAACCAACGAAGCCCGAGCCTATTTGCGCCGCCATCAATGGCAATTCGACGCACAAAAGGCAAGGCTTGGAGAGAAAGACGAATCATGACAACGCAAACTAACAACACCGGCTATGTACTTTTATCTGAAGAGTTTCGTCCTATGACTGTTAGCTTAGAACGGCTGGCGCAACTTCAACAACCACATATTCCAACACCGGAAATCCCACATTGTGGACAGCAACAACACGAACAGGAACAGGCTGCCGAGTCTCAGGATCAAGCAAAAACGGACGGGTAATCACGTCGTTTTCGAAGGGTAACGTATCAGCTGGATCAGCCTTCCCTTCGACATACAAAATTTTTCCAACGAACGGCTTACTGATTGCCCAACGCGCCAAAACAGTCGGTCTGTTCATAACAAAACTCCTTTTAAAAATTTTATTATGACACACGACAATACACCAAAACTACAGATCACTCGCGGATCTCGCGTCAAGTTTGAAAAAGACGGTGCCACCCTCACCGGCACAGTTTTTCACATCGTCAATGACATCAGCAACGGTCGCAAGATGGCCGTCATTGAAATAGAACACAAACTACCTGGCATAACTGTGACCATGCCGTTTGATGAGCTGAGAGCTGCACCAATTTCACAAGAAATCATCTTCATGACTAGCCCTGCAGACGTACTCAAACCAGAGACGAACGACCGACGCTTTATGATCGTGTCAATCGACAGCAAACGTGCAAGCTGAGGCGATCATGGGAATCACACGACGCAACCGTCCCATCATTATGAGCGACATCGTTTGTCGCATGGGCGCTCGATCACTCACCCCAGCATTGTTACTCGCTGAGCTGCACAACGACTACCCGTTTCTCGCTGCAAGCACCCTCAGAGGAATGCTAGACACACTCGAAAGCCAACGAACCATTTGCATCGCCGGCTACGAAAAAAGAGGCAGAAAACCAGTGCGAATTTACAAGGTGCGCGACAAGCCACCGCCACCACCCAAGCAAACTTGGATCACACCGTTATTCATCAGCATCACGCCCTTATAAATTTTTGGAGTACATCATGGAACAAGCAACTACAGCACTAGCCACAGCAGACCACACCATCATCGTTGACGAACTGGTGACAGACAGCCGCTTCGACACATTACCGGTTTTAGATATTCGCATCTCAAAGACAAACCGCAAACGCTTCAACTTAGCAGCATTAAAAGAACTCGCCGCCAACATCAAAGCCAACGGCCTCATTCAGCCGATCTTAGTACGTCCAGTCGAACCAACTGAAGAAGAACCAGCGCACTACGAAATCGTATGCGGTGAACGTCGCTATCGCGCAACCAATATCGCCAAGCTGACAACAATCAATGTGATCATCCGCAATCTCAGCGACACCCAAGCAGCCGAGCTACAGCTCATCGAAAACCTGCAACGCGAAGATCCACATCCAATGGAAGAAGCCGAAGGCTATCAAGCATTGATGCTGCACAGCGGCTACACAGCCGACATGCTCGCAGACAAACTAAGTAAATCCAGGTCACAGATTTACGCCACGCTGAAGCTGTGCAATCTCTGCAAAGAATTGCGTGATGAGTTTTTTGAGAACAAAGAGTTCACACGTTCACTCGCACTACTAGTCGCTCGAATTCCAGTACCCTCGCTACAAGTCGAAGCATTCGAGGACATCATGGAAGGGCATGGTGCAGAACCGTTCTCGTATCGCGATGCCGCCGAACACATCCAAGCGCATTACAACGTCCATCTAAGAACCGCGATCTTTTCCACGACCGACACGTTTTTAACGCCAGATGCAGGATCATGCAAAGCCTGTCCAAAGCGCACCGGCAACGATCCAGACTTGGCAGACTTAGACAAAAACATCTGCACAGATCCAAAATGCTACCAAGAAAAAGTGATCGCACACAACGCACGGATAATTGAACGAGCAGAACGAAACAACATCACCATCTTGATCGATGCCGAAGCACTAAAAGCCATCAGCTACGCAAACGAAAAGCGTGACAACTATGCAGTCAACGGCACCCGCCTGTTTCACTTTTCGCGCCTCATCAACAACGCTGACCGAAACAAAACCGTGATCGATGCAATCGGATCAGACAAACTACCAGAACCAATCGCGGTCGCGGTCGTCAATGGTGTGCCAACCAGTCTGTATAACGCATTGCACGTGCAAATCACATTAGAAGACTTGGGCTTTTGCAACACCGAAGTCCAAGCACAAACAAAAGCAATTGAACAAGCAGACAAGTCCACCGCGAATACCGAAGGTGACGATGACTATAAACCATTCGACGATGGTGATGAAAATGAAGGTACAGATCAAGAATCACTTGATCGCGCAGCAGCAAACGATCAAATCAATCGTGATGCTGACAATGAAGAAATTAAACGCATGCGCATCTACCGAACAATTCGCAACCGCGCACCGTTAAGTATCGACTCCCTTCGCCTCTTCGTCCGCGATATAGAAAACGCCTACTCTCACAACATTCCAGCGCAATATCATGAAGAGCTGTATGGCCAAAGCATGGAGAATGAGGAAGATCGCTTTGCTTATATCGATTCCGCGACAAGCGAACAGCTTCAGCTCCTCATCATTGATTATGTCGTAGGCTATTCCATACAGAAGCCGCAGTATATAGGTTGGAAGAGTCAACAATTTACCAAGCGAGCAGACGAAGAATTCGTTTTATTACGAGATATCGCTGTATGTGAAGGCATCGACATCACAACAGCAGAACAAGAACCAGCCTCACCAGTTCAAGCACCGGCTACGGAACCAACCGAGCCAGAAGCAGTAGCCGCACCAGCAGCAAAGAAACGTGGTCGCCCATCCAAGGCCGACAAAGCAGCACAAGAAGCCGCCAGCAAGCCAGTACCAATGGACAAATGGCCTTTCCCAACGACTAAGACTGTGGGCGGATCATGAGCTGCGACAAAAAACAAATCTCAATAAAAGATCTCCTGCAACTGATCAATTCAAAAATGCATGAAGGAACTTGCCCAACAGCAGGCTCACTTGGTGAATGCGCGATTATCTCTCAAGACGACGTTGGTTTATGGCAGGCAGTTTTGTACATCTGGGATGCAAGCTTTCACGACTCCACGCACGTCGCTCAATGGTTTCATGATGCTGGTGCGAACGAGGTATTCGTGACGCATGTACTTTACGACAGTGTAAACGACGACCGCAACGGCCAGTGCATCGACGGCGGTAGAGCTTGGTGGGTTCACTTTCGTTTAGGGGATGATTGCGATGTACTTGCCGAATCCTCTACGGATGAAACATCAGATAGAAGCGCAGCACAAGAGCTTGCGCTTCTCAAACATCGCATCGAGATCGTGTTCAGCAATCCATACGTTTGCACTTTTCAATCGCTATCGCAATACGCGAAGACTGCGAAAGAATTTTTGCGAGGTGAATCATGAGCGAAATAGAAATGCTAGATCGACTTGCCGCAGCCGTGGCCAGCAAGATTCAACCACCAGTACGAATTGAAGATGATCTTTGGTCGATTGAAAACATCGCTGCCTACTTAAAGCGCGATGCGTCAACAGTCCGTGAACGTATCGCCTGCTTACCATCGTTTCCCAAAGCGATCCGCATACCAGCAGCAGGCGTCAAACGCTCACAGCCGCTATACAAAGAATCTGAAGTACGATCTTGGGTAGAGAGACACCAAGAGCGCAACTAAGAGAAAAGCCCGCGATTTGCGGGCTTTTTTGTAATCATGAATCACTGAACTCGATGGTTTACTTCAAATACAAACCTATCCCTAATCATTTCATTTATTTGCTTCGTCGTATTAACAAACAACAAGCAACTTTTGATTTTCTGGAATGAGAATTTTTTAAGTAAAGGAATAAACGCCGTGTTTACGAAAGAAGACGGTACGTATTCAACGCCATCAAAGGAAATTTCTACGGGCGTGTCTTTTTCAAGATAAGGCAAAAGAACCGAATAAATCGTCTGCCCATCCTCTTGTGTATAACACTGCTTTACGTAATCAAGAGTACGAATTACCATTGAAATTCCTCCTTCACACCAAGTGTACCAAGTCGCTCCGTATTAAAAGTCATTTGCAAAAGCGTGCCTGGATACGAAAAATGCGATTTTAACGAAGTGATTGTAACACCACCTTTCGATGGAAAACATCGAATAGATCCATTCAAGGAATCAATTAGAAGCTCTCCTCCATTATGTTCGACAACATTCTTTGAAAGAATGTGAAGCCCCATTCCTTGATTTGCAGGTGTACTTTTTGTTGTAAATCCTTGTTCCATTGCCTTTACGATTGCCTTATCGTCCGCCAAATCAGGGAAAGTCTTTCGAACATTTGAAGGTATACCTTTACCGAAATCAGACATTGTCAAAATTAC
>JAYVHZ010000364.1:0-1849 GCA_043770645.1 Undibacterium sp.
GAATAAACAAGCTGCCGTCGCGATGTTCTACATTGTAACGATGGCCTTTTTCACGACCTAAAACGGTTTTGAAAGTTCCTTGTGGTTGATTCGCAGGTAACAACCATGCTTCGCTAGTGTCTGTTGCAAAGGCTTGCAATTGGATAAATTTGCGATCACGACTTGTGCCTACGCCAATACCGAATTGCTCCACTTTTTCATGATAAATTTCGGTTGCTTTATCGCCGAGGGTAAAGCGGAATAGGCGATCAGAGCGTTTGGTGGTCGCATCTTCTTGCACATAAAACATGGTCTTGTTATCTGCTGCCCAAGCCATGCTGGTGACGCGTTCAGCGGTGTCTTTTAATAGTTCACCGGTTTTCAAATCTTTAATTTGTAATTTGAATTGGCGATAGCCCGTCGTATCGGTCAGGTAAGCGAGATAGCGATCATCTGGGCTGACAGAAGTGCCAGCGACCATAAAGAACTTCTGACCTTTTGCTAACTCATTTTGATCCAATAGGATCTCTTCAGCAGCTTTCTCATCGTAGTTCAGTTTGGCGTCTGCGAGGCGACGGCAATTGATGCCATATTGCTTGCCCGCTTCTGTGCGTGAATAGTAATAATACTTACCACGACGTACAGGAACGGACAGGTCGGTCTCTTTCATACGACCTTTGGTTTCGGCAAATAATTTATCCGCCAGCGCTTGCACTCCAGAAGTCATTGCCTGTGTATATGAGTTCTCTGCGTTCAAATAATCGATGACCTTAGGGTCTTCTTTCTTCTGTAACCAACGATAGTCATCGGTCACAGTTTCACCGTGGCGTACTTCGGACCAATTAGATTTAGCCGCGACAGGCGCAACAGGCGCGCTGGCGACGGGAGTTGTTTGCGGTGACGAAGTCGGCACGGCGGTTGCTACGGTTTGAGAATTAGCGGTGGCTACGGAGCTCATAGCGATCACGACAGAAGCGCCAAGCACAGACCAATGATTAAGGGACATAAAAATCCTTGTAAATGAAACAGTGGAGCACGCATCTTAAGAGAGTTTTCCATTGAATTCAATATAGTTAATTTTTAATTGTGATTTCGCATTGAAATATACTTTCTAAATGGATTGTTCCAGCCTGCTAAAAGTGGTATTGGGCGCGAATCATCGGCGACTTAGCGCGATAGCCTCTCCCGCCAGTAATCGCGGCAGTATTTCCAAATTTATTATTCCAGTATTGATACTCAAGACCGATGCGAAAGCTTTTTGTTTTACTGTTGAATATGCTGCTGATATCCCACATCACCTGCATATCAATATTTGTTTCCACTCCGGTCTGCTGACCAACTTCATTGATACCCTTATTGGCAATCCAGTTTGCATAACCCTCGAAAGACAATTTGTCGCTGAGTGGAATGCCCCAGCTCATCGTCAGCATAGGATGGGTTTTGTAGTGATAGCGATTTTTGACATTGGAAATCGGCGGAAAGGCACCGCTTGGCGCATTGCTTTCTTGGAGCAATACCAGACTCGTATTGAAAAAGCCTGGCACATCCAACATCAGCGTTGGTCCGATTACAAACATGCGTTTGCGCGAGTTGTATCCAACATCGTTTTTGGTATTCCAATCAAATCCGGTGGTGATGCCGAGGCCACGTACCGCGCCAAATTTCAGCTCTTTGCCAGAAATTTTTCCCAGATCCAAAGTATGCCGATACACCACATAGGCTTCTTGTGCGCCACTGCTCTGATTCAGAGATGCTGGGTCTTTGTGGTCTGATTGAAGGAAATCGACGTTGAAGAAATCACTGCCATACTGATAGCCACTAGTATGAGTTAAAGCGACGATATTTTTACTGATCGATTTTGGATTAAATG